>JADLFL010000045.1 GCA_020845575.1 Acidobacteriota bacterium
AGGACGGGTGGGGCTGTCCGGCGACAGGACCCGCGCGCTGGTCCTACCGGATGTCCCGTACTTTCAGGTTCCTGAACCACACCACCGTGTCGTGATCCTGCAGGAGGAGCGGCGTGCGGATCTTGTCCGCGTACCCCTTCACATCCCTGAACTTGCTCGTCGCGATGCCATGCGCGGCGGCCGGACTGGTGATGTCGTAGGCGAGGACGCGCGCGCCGTTCAGCCAGTGCTCGACGGACGTGCCGCGCACGACGAGACGTGACGTGTTCCAGTCGCCGGTGGGGCGTGCCGCGACGGTCGTGGGTGGGATGACGTCGTACCACGCACCGGTCTTCTGGCGATCGGTCAGCGCGATCGCCGTGTAGTTCTCATCGTCGATGGTCTGGTACTCGTGGCCGATCGCGCCACCGCCGTTGCCACGCGCCTCGTCCACGAAGTACTTCACGCCGCTGTTGCCCTGGAACGAAAGCCGCCAGTCCCACTGGAACTCGAAGTCGCCGAACGCGCGCGTGGTGATGATGTCGCCGCCCTTGCGTCCGAGCCCTTTGAGCGTGCCATGCTCGACGGTCCATCCGGCGGCGGGGAAGCCGGCCTTCGCGAACCCCTTCCATCCATTCGTGGTCGTGCCATCGAACAGGAGTTCCCAACCGGCGGCGCGCTCCTGTTCGGTGAGGACGTTCTGCGGAGCGGCGTTCGACGCGCGCTCGTCGAGCTGCGCCGCGATGCGACGCCACGTGGCGATGTTGGCGGCCAGGTTCGTGTACGGATCGCCGGGCACGTTGTAGGCCTGCAGGCCGATCGGTCCGGAGTATCCCGCCGCGCGAAGCCGCTGCAGGTAGTCGACCATGTCGAAGTCGCCCTGATCGAGCCGCGCCACCCACGTGCGGCTCGGCGAATCGATGCCATTGATGCTCACGCGCGTGGACACGGGTGCCACGGCCTTCAGTGTTGCGTCGAGGCGATCCCCCACGCCGCTCATGTACTCGTGACACAGGTTGATCGTGGCGCCCACGTTGGCTCGCTTCGCCTTGGCGACGATGCGGGCAGAGTCGACGCCGTGCTCGACGTAGAAGCCTGCGTGGCCGTAGAGCGCGACCTTCACGCCGTACTTGCGCGCGATGTCGGCCACCTTGCGCACGTTGGCCACGGCGCGCGCGTCGTTGTCGCCCGTGGTCTTCGTTTCGCGGATGGTGATCCACACCACTGTGTCGGTACCCGCCAGCATGCGGATCGCCTCGGCCAGCCGCGGGTCGAATGGCTCGGGCCTGTCGATGTACGTGTACACGTAGAGGCCGTAGATCTTCAGGTCCACTGCGCCGAACGCCTTCTGCCAGCGCGCGAGATCCTCGGGGTTCGTGTAGTTGTAGCTGATGCCGTCGTAACCGAGTTCCTTCAGCACCGACGCCTGTTGTTCTGGCGTCCACGACCCGCGGCCCACACCGTTGTCGAAGACGTAGAACTCGGGACGTGCGTCGGCCGCCGCCGGCAGCAGCGCAAGGAGACAGGCGAGACACGCAGCGCGCCAGGCGTTCATGCCACCCCCCACGGTGCGCGACCGGCCGGCGCCACGAGGTGCCTGTTGGCCTCCTCGTCATCAGGAAAGCGTTCGCTGACGGGATCCCAGCGCAGCGCCTTGCCCTGGCGCTTCGCGCCGATGTGCGCAAGGTGGCAGATCGAGATCGTGCGTTGGCCTACTTCGGCGTCCTCCATGGTGTTGCCCCGGCTGCGCACCGCGTCGATGAAGTCCACGCGTTCGCTGCGGAGCGGGAAGCGCACGGCGTCTGGACCGAGTGTCGACGACAGGATCGACGGCGTGCTGGCTTCGAGGAACTCGGGGTGCGCGGCCGACTTCGAGTAGTTCACCTGCACCCAGCCCTCGTCGCCTTCGAAGCGGATCTGCGGCTGATCCATCGTGTAGAACATCTCGACGCCGTTGGCGAACCTGAAGCGCGCGTCGAACGTCTCCAGCACGTCCCACACGGGGTCGTCGTGGTACTTGCCTGTCGCCTGCACTTCGATCGGGCCGGTGCGCTCCGTCCCGTTGGCCCATTGGCAGATGTCCACCAGGTGCGCGCCCCAGTTGGTGAGCATGCCGTCGGCGTACATCGTGCTGCGGAACCAGCCGGGGCGTCCCTTCAGATCGCGCGGGTTGTGGACGCGCTTCTGCATGTAGGGGACCTTCGGCGCGGGCCCGAGCCACATGTCGTAGTCGAGGCCGGCTGGCACGGGCGCTTCGATCGCCGGTTCCGCCGGGAACTCCTCGCGGGGCGACGACACCCGGATCGTCTTCAGCGTGCCGATGCGTCCGTTGCGCACGAGTTCGACGGCGCGATGGAAGCGTTCGAGCGAGCGGAACTCGCTGTCCACGCGGAACACGCGCTTGTGCTTTGCGACGGTGTCGACGAGCAGGCGTCCCTCGTTGATGTAGCGCGTGATGGGTTTCTCGAGCGACACGTCCTTGCCCGCGCGCAGTGCCAGCAGCGCCATCGGCACGTGCCAGTGATCGGGCGTGCCGATCATCACCGCGTCGACGTCGGTGCGGGCGAGCACGTCACGGAAGTCGCGATACGTGGCGCAGCCCGCGTACGTGCCAGACGATGACTGCTTCGCGTGGATCGATTCGACGAGCGCCCTGGCCTGCTGCACGCGCCAGTCGTCCACGTCGCACACGGCCACCACCTGCACGCCGGGCACGGCCATGAACTCCGGGATGTTGAGGCCCTGGCTCTGCCTCCCAGTCCCGATGAACGCCATCGTCACGCGATTGGACGGCGCCTGCGCGCCGAAAAGACGCGAAGGGAGAATCGTCGGCCCGACGATGCCGGCCGCCGCCAGTCCGGCAGACTGCAGGAATGCTCTGCGTTGCATGGTGCCTCAGCCTACTACACGAGCCTTGGCTGAGGGCGCGGGTCCTGTCGCCGGCCAGCCCCAGTTGTCCGGTGATGCCGTGGCCCGCAAGGACCGTGGCACTAGCCCTGACCGCCGCCTGGCCCCCGCCCGCCGCGCGGCGAGAACGGATCCCCTGGAGTCTCTCCGCGCAGAGTAGAGGAAGGTAGCCGTCGGATTTCCCGCTTCCGCCGGGCTGCGGCGCGGCAGGCTATCCGGCGGTCGGCGGTTACTGATCGTCTCCTGCAGACGAATCGGAGCAAGCCTGTCTGCGACTCGCGCACGCGACGATCTCCGAGAGGGTCGCGCCCATCTACACCGTGCGTGACCGGCAGCCTGTCTCGCGCACGCTCGCGAGAGGGCGCGGGTCGTGCCGTCAGCGCCTGGCGTGCCTGGAGACGCTCGCGCGTGCCAGAGGCGACGGCGGATTGTTCGACAGTCGAGACGATGTGTTCGAGCAACTGGGATCGTTCGAATTTTCGCTGTCCTTATCCTTTACCCACTTCCCTTTTCACTTTTCCGCAGGCTTCCATCCCTGTTCGTACTCGCGGCCCCACAGCTGCATCGCGGCATCGTCGTTCGCGATGCGGCCGGTGGTGGGGTCGCAGGTGAGGGCGCGGCCGGTCTTCCAGGCGATGTTGCCGAGGTGCGCCATCATCGTGCTCACGTGGCCGCCGTCGATGGGCGTGGCGAGCGTGGCGGTGCCGCGGATGCCGTCGCGGAAATTCGCGGTGTGCAGCGCGTCGAGGCGCACGGCGGGGCCGACGGTGCTCGTCACGGCACCCGGGTCGGTCTTCACTTCCTCGACCTGCGCGCCCTGGATGTCGTAGACCGTGTAGCCGTCGCCGTCGATGAGGAGCGAGCCGTTCTCGCCGTGGAACGTGACGCCCACCGCGCGCCCCTGCGGCTTCCACGCGTTGGCGCTCATCGATTCCCACGTGATCATCCGCCGCTCGGGATACTCGAGCGTGATCATCTGCGTGTCGGGGAACTCCCAGTCATCGGCGTAGCGATAGCGTCCGCCGGCCGACGTCACGCGCGTCGGGTGTTCGAGCTGCAGTCCCCAGCGTGCGAGGTCGAACATGTGCGTGCCGTTGTTGGCCGATTCGCCCGTGCCCCAGTGCCAGCGCCAGTGCCACTCGTAGTGCACGACGTTGTCGAGATACGGCCGGCGCGGCGCGGGGCCCTGCCAGAGGTCGTAGTCCAGCCACTCGGGGACAGGCCCGGGCTTGCCGGTTCCGATCGACGGGCGATTGGCGGAGTACCACGTGCGCGCGGTGTACACGCGGCCGATGCGTCCGCCGTGGACCAGTTCGATCGCGCGCTTGACGTTCGGCCACGAGCGGCGCTGGTTGCCCATCTGGACCACCTTGCCCGTGCGCTTCTGCGCGGCGACGAGCCATTCGCCTTCGAGCGGATTGTGGCTGCACGGCTTCTCGACGTAGACGTGCTTGCCCGCGTTCAGCGCCATGATGGCCGCCGGCGCATGCCAGTGATCCGGCGCGGCGATGACGAGCGCATCGACGTCGGGCATGTCCAGCACCTTGCGCACGTCCGCACTCGTCTTCGGCGTGCCGCCGCCGGCCTCGGCAATCATCGCCGCCACGCGCGCCGACGCGCGCGAGTCCACGTCGCAGATCGCGGTGATGGCGGTGCCCGGCGTGTTCAGGAACGCGCGCGCGAGCTGGCCGCCGCGGCTGTTGACGCCCATGATGGCCACGCGGACGCGGTCCGACGGAGCCCCGCCCTGCACGCGAATCGCTGGCGCGGCGGAGACGACGGCTGGAGCGGCGAGCCCCGCGCCGAGCGTGGCGGAGGCAGTCTTCAGGAACGAACGACGATCGACGGAATGGGCCATGGCGCCAATACGATACCTCGTCACGACTCCGGCAACCGGCAACGGGCAAGCCGGCAACCGGATCGAGTGGTTCTGACCGCCGGATGAAATCCGGCGGCTACGCGGCGCCGTGCTCGCGGCGCTATCGCTGTTCGACTGCCCGGCAATGGCCGATCGGTTGCCCGTTGCCGGTTGCCGGTTGCCGCCGATGTCTGACATCCTGTGCACACCGCATGACGACAGCCGCCACCGCGCTCTCGCGGTTCATCACCTTCGACCGCGCGGCGTGGGCGCACTTGCGCGACAGCACGCCGCTCACGCTCTCCGAGGCGGATCTGAGTGCGCTGCGCGGCGTCAACGACGCGCTCTCGCTCGACGAGGTCGTGCAGATTTACCTGCCGCTGTCGCGACTGCTGAACCTGTACGTGCACGCATCGCAGGGGCTCTACCGCACCACGCAGACCTTCCTCGGCAACAACGGCCATCAGGTGCCGTTCATCATCGGGCTGGCCGGAAGCGTGGCCGTCGGCAAGAGCACCACCGCGCGCATCCTCCAGGCGCTGCTCTCGCGCTGGCCGAATCACCCGTCGGTTGATCTCGTGACGACCGACGGGTTCCTCTTCCCGAATGCGGTGCTCGAAAGCCGCGGCCTGATGAAGCGCAAAGGGTTCCCGGAGAGCTACGACAGGGCGCGCCTCGTGCGCTTCCTCGCCGACGTGAAGGGCGGCGTCCCGGAGGTCCACGCGCCCGTCTACTCACACCAGCGCTACGACATCGTGCCCGGCGCCGTGCAGACGGTGCGACAGCCGGACGTCGTCATCGTCGAAGGGCTGAACGTGCTGCAGGCGCCGCCGGATCAGCGCGACACCGATCACCTGTTCGCGTCGGACTTCTTCGACTTCTCGATCTACGTCGACGCGCAGGAGCGCGACATCGAGCAGTGGTACGTCGCGCGCTTCCTGCGTCTCGTCGAGACGGTGTTCCAGGATGCCGACTCGTACTTTCACAGGTACGCGTCGCTCGACGAACGCGAGGCGCGCGAGACGGCCGCGCACATCTGGACCGAGATCAACGCCCCCAACCTGCGCGAGAACATCCAGCCCACGCGCATGCGAGCCCACCTGATCCTGACGAAGGGCCCGCACCACACCGTCGAACGCGTCCAGCTCAGGCGCGTCTGAGCGCGATCCGATCCACGGTGGATCGGGCACCCACAAAGGCGTGCCCCTACAACCGTTGGCCGCGCCGTGGCCTTGGTGGCCGCTGCCGGTGCCCGCCGTCGTTCGGCGTGACCGACGCTCGACGTTGTCCCGGTTGCCGGACCCCGTCACCTCTGCTTGCGCGGGTCGTCGGGGGGAGGCGGTGTGCGGAGGGCGAACACGATCGCGATGATGGCCATGGCGACGAGCGGGTACTGGAGGATCGTGGCGCCGAACAGGCCGGCGTAGATCGAGCCGAAGGCCGTGAAGAGCGCGAGGCCGAACCAGAGTGAGCGGGCCATGATTAGGCGCGGGTCGGGTCCAGAGGACCCACCCTACCTTCGGTCGGGCCGACCCTGCCAACGTTGTCACGGATCCAGTCGTGCATCAGGCGTGCGGCGTGGCCGCGGTGGCTGACCGCCGACTTCTCGTCCTGCGTCATCTCCGCGAACGTGCGGCCGAGCGGCGGATAGTACAGCACCGGGTCGTAGCCGAAGCCGTTGGTGCCGCGTGGCTCTGGCGCGATCTCGCCAGCCACCTCTCCCTCCGACACATGGAGGATGGCGCCGTCGGCCTGCGCGAGCGCCATCACGGACACGAATCGCGCCGGCGATACACGACTCCCCAGCGCGTCGAGTTGCTCGTACACCCACGCATTCCGTTCCGCATCGTCGCGCCCGGGCACGCGGGCGGACCGCACGCCCGGCGCGCCGTCGAGCGCCGCCACCTCGAAGCCAGAATCCTCGGCCAGGCACGGCAGGCCCGATTCAGTTGCGTAAGCCGACGCTTTCAACATCGCGTTGTCGCGGCAGGTGTCGCCCGCTTCCTCCGGCGGTGCGATGGGCGTATCGAGGTCCGCGAGCGACACCAGCGTGAACGGCAGGTCCGCGCACAGGACCACGAGCTCGCGCATCTTGCCCGGGTTGCTCGTGGCAACGAGCAGGCGCGGCGCGCTCATGCGCGGCCGGGCACCGCGATGCCGAGCAGATCGCCGACGATCGCCGCCTGCTTCACGATCAGTTCATCGATGCCCTTGCTGCCGAGATCGAGCAACTGGTCCAGTACCGCGCGCGGGAACGGCTCGCGCTCGGCGGTGCCCTGGACTTCGATGAAGCGCCCGTCGCCGGTGCGGATCACGTTCATGTCGACGTCCGCGTTCGAGTCCTCGTCATACGCGAGGTCGAGCATCGGCACGCCGCCGATCACGCCAACGCTCGTCGCGGCGAGGTAGTCCTTCACGGGGATCGCCTTGATCTGCCTGGCCTCGACCATGTGGTGCATCGCGAGCGCCATCGCCACGAAGCCGCCCGTGATGGCGGCCGTGCGCGTGCCGCCATCGGCCTGGATCACGTCGCAGTCGATCCAGATCGTGCGCTCGCCGAGACGCGTCATGTCGACGACCGATCGCAGCGACCGCCCGATCAGGCGCTGGATCTCCTGCGTGCGTCCGCCGACCTTGCCGGCCGTCGACTCGCGTTGCACGCGCGTGGTGGTGGCGCGCGGCAGCATGCCGTATTCGGCGGTGACCCACCCCTTGCCGCTGTTGCGCATGAACGGCGGCACGCGGTCCTCGACGCTCGCCGTGCAGATGACGCGCGTCCGTCCTGTCTCGACCAGGCACGACCCTTCGGCGTGCAGCGAGATGTGCGGGGTGATGGTGCAGGGGCGGAGGGCGTCGTTGGCGCGGCCGTCGGAGCGTGGCATATCCGACACAGTCTACAGTGCCGTCATGTCGCGCGCCCGCCCTGCGCTTACGGCTGTGGCGGCGATGCCGACGGTGTCGTCGCGTCCGGAACGTCGGGTGCCGTCACCCAGCGAAGGTTCTTCGTCAGCGGATGCCGCAGGTCGACGTGGCCGGCGAGCGTGTCCATCTCCTGTCCGTCGACGAGGATCTGCACGCCCTTGATGGCAGGCAGGTTGACGGTGATGGCATCGACGATCGCGTATACGGCGAAGAGCTCATCGAGGCTGCCGCCGCGATGGTTGGCGACGGCTTCCTTGGACAGGTCCACGAACGCGGTGCCGTCTTCCGATACGAAGACCTGCCGCACGCTGGTGCCTTCGGCGATCGCCTGCGCGAGCGGCTCCGGCGCGGGCTGGAGCTGGGCTTCGACGAGCTCGCGCGCCTGGTCGGCTGGCGTGGCACCGTACGGGACGTCGGCATCGACGGCCGTCAGGCGCAACCCGTCCTCCGCCACGTAGAACAGGCTCGCGCGAATGCGTCCGGAGGCCTCCGCGCCATCGTCGGCATCGCCGAGAGGGACGTCGACCGTGGCCGGCTCGAACCAGCGCGGCACCACGACGAACGCCGCGACTCCTATGACCAGCGCGGTCAGGACGCCGAGGAGCGCGACGATGACGGGACGACGCATGTCAGCGTGGGTCCTGCTGCTGCGTGGCTGGGGCGGTCGAGCCGCTGACGCGATCGCTGCCCGCCTTGAAGCGCACCACCGCCGCGAGGAGCGCTTCGACGATCTGCGACTGATGGTCCGGCGCGTTGAGGCGCTTCTCCTCGGTGGGATTGGTGATGAAGCCCGTCTCGACGAGCACGGCCGGCATGTTCGCGCCCACGAGCACGCGGAACGGTGCCTGCTGGATCGCACGCGGCGACATCGGCAGCCGCTGGCGCATCTCCGCTTCCATCAGTCGCGCGATGCGCGCCGACTCGTTGAGATGCTGGGCCTGCGCCATCTCCCACAGAATCAGCTCGACGCTCCGTTGTCCGCCGCCGACCGTCGGCAGGAGCGCGCCTGGTTCGGCAGCGTTCGCGCGGGCCGCGTTACCGTACTCGCCGAGCGTGACGTAGAACACCTCGGCGCCCGCCACCGACGATCGCACCGACGCGTTCGCGTGGATGCTGATGAACAGGTCGGCCTTGTTGTTGTTGGCGAACGCCGCGCGCGTGTCGAGCGCCACCGTCTCGTCCGCGCTCCGTGTCAGGAGGACGCGGATGCCGAGACGGGCTTCGATGGCGGCCTTGAGTTGCCGCGCGATCGAGAGCACGACGTTCTTCTCGAGCGTGCCCGACGGGCCTCGCGCGCCCTGTTCCGTGCCGCCGTGTCCCGGGTCGATCACGACGGTGCGCACGCCGCCGACGTCGATCGTCGGCGTGATCACGTCGACGGGTGCCGACGGGAGCGCCTCGCCGCCTGCCGTGTCCGTCGGATCCGGCGCGGCAGGCGCGGGCAGCGCCGTCAGCAGATCCAGCGTCACGCGAAGCCGGTCGCCATCGTGCTGTTCACTCGCGCGATAGCTCGCAAAGGCGGCGCCGAGCGTGATCTCCACCGACGAGGGCGGCACCACGCGTACCGCCGTGAGCACCTGGGAGGTCGCGACGGCGGAGACATCGGCGTCGAGCGCGTCGGCAGCCAATCGTACGAGCAGTCGACCGCTCTCGCTGACCACCGTCTGCTGCACGGCAGGCGAGACGGTGAGCACGATCCGCGTGCCGTTGCCGAGTGGCTCGCTCGTCGCGGTCACGGCAGGCACGCTGGGCGAGCCGACGACGATGAGCGAAGAGCGACGACGGACGTCGATACGTGGCGACGCACCTGGGGCCAGTGCGCGTTCGATCACTTCCACGGGCAGAAGCCAAGTCGCGCCCTGTCTGGACGGCGGTCCAGGCAGGCTCACCACGCGACCGTCGACGGAGGCCAGGCCCTGCGTGAGCGACACCACGATGGACTTCTCGCCCATCGTGATGACGAGGCCGCCGGCGCGGTCCTCGCGCAGCACGAGGCCGAACAGGCCGCTGAGATCTGCGGCGCTGACGTATTCGCGCCCGTTCACGAGCCAGACGGGCAGCGGCTGCGTGCCGGTGGTCGTGATGACGTTCCAGACGCGCCGTGTCGCGGCGGGCTGTGAGGCGGGCGTTTGCGCGCCGGCCCCCGTCACGAGGACTGTCGCGGCCCCGACGAGCAGCACGGGCAGCCAGTGGCGGAGGCGAATCACGGCCTCAATCATAAAGGGGATATCGGCAGGCTACCCCATCGGTTCCAGCACGACAGGGTTGGTCAGCGCGCCGATCCCCTCGATTTCCACGGTGACTTGGTCGCCTGGCACGAGCCAGCGCGGCGGCGTGCGGGCCATGCCGACGCCTTCGGGCGTGCCCGTGAGAATCACGGTCCCGGGCAGGAGGGTGGTGCTGCCGCTCAGGAACGCGATGATCTCCGGGACGCTGAAGATCATGTCCGCCGTGTTGGAGTCCTGCACCAGCTCGCCGTTGAGACGTGTGGAGATGCGGAGGGCGTTGGGATCGGGGATCTCGTCGGGCGTGACGAGCGCGGGACCGAGCGGCGCGAAGGTGTCGAACGTCTTGCCCCGGCTCCATTGACTGCCGCCGCGCTTGATCTGCCAGTCGCGCGCGCTCACGTCGTTGGCGCATGTATAGCCGAGCACGTAATCGAGCGCGTGCTCCGGCTTGACGTTCTTGCAGGCCCGTCCGATGACGACGGCCAGTTCGCACTCGTAGTCGACCTGCTCGCTCGCGAGATGGTGCGGGAGCTCGATCGGTCCGCCGGGGTGCTGCACGGTGTTCGGTCCCTTGGCGAAGACCACGGGCTGCTCGGGGATCTTCGCGCCCGTCTCTTCAGCGTGGCGACGGTAGTTCAACCCGATACACCAGATCATGGTGGGAGTGACGGGAGCGAGCACCTGTTTGACGGGTACGTGTGACTGCGTCGCCTTGAAGCCGTCGGAAGGATTGCCGGTGAGCGCGTGATAGCTGCCCATCTCGCCATGGGTCGCGAAGACCGTCAGGCCGTGCTCCGTGAGACACCGCATGATGCGCATGACACGACATCATATCCGGGCACCCGCCTTCGCGCCTTCGGCGCTACGGCGCGGCAGGCCCTCGTCATCCGGCATTCGGCATCATCGCAGCGTGGCGAAGCGCCCGGACGCCGTGTCCCAGGGCTGGCGACTGCGGGGGGCGAACACCTCGGGCGGGCAGGCGGTGGCGATGAGGGCGCGGCCTTCGGCCAGCGAGCGCACGGCACCGAGCGCCACCAGTTGCACCACCACGTTGCCGAGCGCCGTGGCTTCCACGGGACCCGCGAGCACGCGGCATCCCGTGGCGTCGGCCGTCGCCTGATTGAGCAGCCGATTGCGAGAGCCGCCGCCGATCACGCGGATCGTGTGGACCCGCGTGCCGGTCACCGCCTCGAGCGCTTCCAATCCGCGTCGATACGCGAGCGCAAGGCTGTCGATGACGACCCTGACGACGTCTGACGCCGACGCGGGGACGGCCTGCCCGGTCCTCGCACACCACGCCTGGACGGCTGCTGCGTCAGGCGCTCGATGAAACGCGGCATCGTCGGGATCGATGACGGCCTGACACGGTGGACGCGAAGCCGCGGCCGCAAGGAGATCCTCCATCGCGAACGCCTGCCCTTCAGCACGCCATCCGCGCAGGCAGCCTTCGAGGACCCAGAGCCCCGTGATGTTGCGGAGCAGGCGCGTGGTGCCGCCGACGCCACCCTCGTTGGTGAAGTTGTGCGCGAGCGCCGCGTCGGACACGACCGGCGACGGCATCTCCGTGCCGAGCAGCGACCACGTGCCGGAACTGATGAACGCCACGCCTGGCCCCGACGGGATCGAGGCCACCGCCGACCCCGTGTCGTGACACGCGGGCGCGATCACGGGTACACCAGACAGGATGGGTGCGCGCGTGGTACACGCGGCCAACGGCGTGCCGAGTCTCGTCCCGGGGCGCACGATGGGTGGAAGCATGTGCGTCGGGAGGTCGAGCTCGCGCAGCAGCTCGGTTGCCCACGTCCCCGTCCGCCAATCCACCATCTGCGTCGTCGAAGCATTGGTGGATTCCACGGCGCGCGATCCGCACAGCCAGTGGTGCAGCAGGTCTGGCATCGTCAGCAGCGCCGCCGCGCGATCGAGGCGATCCGGCGCGTCGCGTCGTTCGGCGACGAGCTGATACAGCGTGTTGAACGGCAGGAACTGGATGCCGGTGCGGTCGTAGAGCGTACCGCGTCCGATGCGCGCGATGACCGCGTCCATCACGCCGTCGGTTCGCGCGTCCCTGTAGTGCCAGGGCAGTCCGAGCAATCTGTCGTCGGCGTCGAGGAGCGCGTAGTCCACGCCCCACGTGTCGATGCCCAGGCTGGCGAGCGGCTGGCCGGCCGAGGCGCGCTCGAAGCCGGCCAGGACCTCGTCGAACAGGCGCGGCGCGTCCCAGTGCAGGCCGCCGCGGTCGTCGCGTGCCGTGGGAGTGGGGAAGCGATGCGCTTCGGCGAGCGTCAGCGTGCCCTCATCGGTGTCCACGTCGGCGCGCATCACGCGTCCGCTCGTGGCTCCGAGATCGCACGCCGCGATGCGCCACCGCGCGCTCGTCATGCGTAGGAACTTCCTGACGCGAGATTGCGCGCCCCGCGTTCCTTCGCGATCGCCTCGACGTAGCCGCTCTCGCGTAACGCGACGAACGGATCGGCGGGCAGGCCGCGTGCGGTGGCCCACGCCGTGACGAAAGGCCGCGTGTCTGTGGCGAACGCGTCCGTGAGGCAGCGCTCCGCGTCCACGAGCCGGCATGCCTGCTGGTGCGCGGCGAGGGCTTCACGGTCCACGAGCGCGGCTTTCACCCAGAGTTCCTGGGCGGTGCGCACCGTCTGGACCATCGCCTCGATCTTGCCCTTGAGGTTGTGGCTCTGGTCGACCATGTACGCGAGATCGGGCTCGCGGTCCTGCTCCCAGGCGAACTGCTGGATCTCGTTGAAGATGCGGAACACCTGGTACGGATCGATCGACCCGAGCGTCAGGTCATCGTCCGCGTAGCGGCGATCGTTGAAGTGGAAGCCGCCGAGGCGATCTTCGTCGAGCAGCCACGCGACGATCTGTTCGATGTTCTGGCCCTGGTAGTGGTGACCCGTATCCACGAGCACGGACGCCTGCGGACCTGCCTCGCGCGCGAGCACGAGCGCCATGCCCCAGTCGGCGATGTCGGTGTGGTAGAACGCCGGCTCGAACGGCTTGTATTCCACGAGCATGCGCTGGCCGGGGCCCAGGCGTTCGTGCACCATGCCGAGCGCCTCGGCGAACCAGCGCTTGCGATGGCGGATGTGTTGCGTGCCGGGGTAATTGGAGCCGTCGGCGAACCAGAGCGACAGGTCGCGCGATCCGAGCTGCCGCGCGATGTCCACGCTCTCGCGCAGGTGCGCCAGCGCCTCGGCCCTGACGGCGGCGTCGGGATTGCCGACCGACCCGTGCTTGTAGCGCTGGTCCTGGAACAGGTTCGGATTGATGGCGCCCGCGCGGATGCCGTACCGCTCTTCGAGCGCCTGCACCTGCGGGACGTCGGCGATGCCGCCAGGGAGGTCCCACAGCACGTGCAGCGCCAGCGTCGGACACGCACCCGTGAGCCGATGCACCTGCGCGGCGTCGGCGAACTTCTCCGCGAGCGTCGTCGCCGCTGCCGCCTGCAGGAATTTCCCGAACCGTGTCCCCGTGTTGGCGAAGCCCCACGAGGGCAGCTCGATGACGAGCCGATCCAGCGCGCGCCCCGCAATCTCCGCGTACGTCAGTGTGCCCATGAGGTGTCAGCAACTGTAGCGAGGTGGGAGCCCGCCGGCAACCGACTGCCGGCTGGAACAAGGCGGTGTAGCCGCCGGATTCCATCCGGCGGGCGGCGATCACTGACTGCTGGACAAGTCCGGCAGCTACAAGGTAGGGGAGTCCGGCACCTACACCGTCGTGAGGGCGGCGTCGACGTGTGGCGTGTGTCCGATTGCCCGGTTGCCGGTTGCCCATTGCCGGTTACCGGTGAGGTATACACTCCCGCGCATGCCCACACCCTCTGCGGCGGCGCACCTCGATGCGCTCTATGAGTTCGACCGCGAACCGGTGACCGACGATCGCCTCGTCGGGCCGGGGTACTTCGCCGGCTCGCTGGCGGGCGAGCACGTGGCGGCGACAGAGTTCGTCATCGGTGTGATGTTCGTCAACTGGGGCGCGAGCGTGCGCGACATGTTCCTCGGTCTGGCGATCGGTAACGCGCTGGCCGTGCTCACGTGGACGCTGTTGTGTGCACCCGTGGCCGTGCAGACGCGGCTGACGCTCTACTGGTACCTCCGCAGCATCGGCGGCCCGTGGCTCACCGTCATCTACAACGTGCTGAACGCGGTGCTTTTCTGCATCCTTGCCGGCTGCATGATCACGGTCTCGGCGTCGGCCGTGCGCATCCCCTTCGGCGTCGCGCCGCAGGTGCACTGGTATCCCACCGACGTGCGTTTCGTGCTCGTCGTATGTCTCGTCGGCGCCGTGGTGGTCGGTCTTGCGATGGCCGGCTTCAAGAAACTCGCGGCGTTCTCCAGCGTGCTGTCGCCGTGGATGTTCCTGATGTTCATCGCCGGCGCTCTCGTCGGCCTGCCGGTGCTCGCGCAACAGGCAGGGCTGCCCGGTGTCTCCAGCATCGCCGATCTCTTCACGCTGGCGGACCGCGTGGTGTGGACCGGCCGCACGCCCGACGGCAGCGCGCCCATGGGCTTCTTGAAGATCGCAGCGTTCGCGTGGATCTGCAACCTCGCGATGCACGGCGGCCTCTCGGACATGGCGTTGTTTCGCTACGCCCGCCACAGTTCCTACGGCCTCCTGACGGCGGTGGGCATGTTCCTCGGCCACTACCTCGCATGGATGTGCGCGGGGCTGATGGGGGCCGGCGCGGCATTGCTGCTGCGCGCGCCGCTCACCGGGCTCGATTCGGGTGCCGTGGCGTACGCGACGATCGGCTGGGCGGGCATCCTCGCGGTAATCGCCGCCGGCTGGACGACGGCGAACCCGACGCTGTATCGCGCGGGTCTGGCGCTGCAGGCCGTCACGCCGGACTGGTCACGCGCGCGCGTCACGCTCGTGGCCGGCATCGCCACCACCGTCATCGCATGCTTCCCGTTCGTGTTCACGCGCCTGCTGGACTTCGTGGGGCTCTACGGACTCCTGCTCGCGCCTGCCGGCGCGATCGTGCTCGCGGAGCACTGGCTGTTCCCGCGGCTCGGCCTCACGCAGTACTGGGCCACCTATCAGGGACGCCTGTTGAACTGGCCGGCGCTCGTGGCGTGGGTTGGGTCGATCGCCATCGGGTTCGTGCTCGAGCGGAGCGGCGTCCTGCACCTGTTCTACCTGTTCGTGCCCGTCTACCTGCTCACGATGGTGATGTACATGGCGCTGGCGTCGATGGCTGGCGCGCGCACGCCGGCCCCGGCAGGAGCGAGTGGCATCCCGGGTATCGAACGGCGCGGCATGCCACCTGCGTCGCCGGCGATCGCGCGCGGTGGTGCGCTGAGGATGGTCGCGGGAATCGTGGCCGTCACGGCGCTCGTCGCCTGCCTCGTGCTCCCCGCGCGCCTGCTGGGGCTCGAGCCGCAAGACGTCGTCGCCGCGCTTCCGGCCCTCCACGCCGGGTTGATTGTCGCGACGCTGGTCTACCTCGTCGCCGGCACCGTCTTCGCCGTCGGCCGATACGAGTAGGGGCTGGTGGTCAGCAGCAGGCGTAGCGCCGGATTCTATCCGGCGGATGGGCATCACTGACTGCCGGACAAAGTCCGGCAGCGTCCACGTGTCGCTCCACCTGACCGGTTGCCGGTTGCCGGTTGTCCGTTGCCGGGCGTCATATTGCGCCAGAATGGAGCATGCCGCTGATTGTGTCGGTCGCCTCGGCGGCTCCCGGACATCGCGTCGATCAGGCCACGATCCGTCGTGAGTTCGCGCCGCTCGTCGCGGGTGTTCCGCACGTGGAACGACTCCTGCCGGTGTTCGATCGATCGGGTGTCGAGGCGCGTCGACTGATCCATCCGCCAGGCTGGTATCTCGAACCACGCTCGTGGGACGAGCGCAATCGCGAGTATCAGGCGCGTGCGCTCGAGCTGGCGGAACAGGCGGCGCGCGCAAGCCTCGACCAGGCGGGCGTCTCGGCCGCTCGGATCGACCACGTGTATTTCGTGTCGACGACGGGACTGGCCACGCCGAGCCTCGATGCGCTGCTGGCGGGGCGGCTGGGCATGCGCCCCGACGTGCGGCGGTCGCCACTGTTCGGGCTCGGATGCGCGGCTGGCGCTGGTGCGCTGTCACGCGCCGCCGACGTGCTGACGGCGCGCCCACGCGAGCGCGCCCTCGTCGTCTCGGTCGAGATCTGCAGCCTCGTCTTCTCGACGGACGCGAAGACGCAGACCGACCTCATCGGCGTCGCGCTGTTTGGCGACGGCGCGGCGGCAGCGGTCCTCGCCGGAGATGACGCGGGCCATGAGGGCATCGGCATCGTCGCGACGGAGACGCGCCTGTTCGCCGACGCGAAGCACCTGATGGGGTGGGACTTCACGGGCGACGGCATGCGCCTGGTGCTCGCGCGCGACATCCCGGATGTCGTTCGCGATCGCATCGCGCCTGTCGTCTCCGAGTTCACCGCGCGTCACGGCCTGTCGGTGGCCGACTTCGATCATCACGTGCTGCATCCCGGCGGACCGAAGGTGATGGCCACCTATCGGTCGTCGTTCGGGTTGTCGGAAGACGCGCTGCACATCGCGCGGACGTGCATGCGTGAACACGGCAACCTGTCGAGCGCCGCCGTGCTCGTCATGCTGAGCAACCTCGTGGCCAGCGGCCGGCCGGCGTCCGGCGATCGTGGCCTGATGCTGGCGCTCGGCCCAGGCTTCGGCGCCGAGATGCTGATCCTCAAGTGGTAGCCGACGTCGCCATCGTCGGTGCCGGCCCGGCCGGCGCGGCACTCGCCATCGAGCTCGGTCGCCGTGGCGTGCGCGTGAACCTGTACGAGAAGTCGCGTGCGCCGAAGCTGAAGGCCTGCGGAGAGGGCATCCTGCCGCACGGCGTTGCGACATTGAAGGTGATTGCCGGCGGCCTTCCCGACGCGCCCCGCGTGCGCGGGTTGAGGTTCGCGATCGAGGGTGCGGCCGTCTCGGCTGATTTCCCCGAAGGTCATGGCCTGGTTGTCAGGCGCGATCGCCTGCACGCCTGGCTGCTCGACCGTGCCGGCGCGAGCGACGACATCGATGTCCGCCTCGGCACGCCGTACTCGCCGCATGGTGAACGCTTCGTCGTGGGCGCCGACGGCGCGCGGTCGATGTTCCATCGCCTGCTGCCTGCGTATCGCCCCGCCGATCGACGTGTCGGGCTGTCCACGCACATGGCCGGCATCGACGGCGTGACCGACCGGGTCGAAGTCTTCTTCCATCCACTCGGCGAGATCTATCTCGCGCCGTCGGGGGAAGGGGAGGCACTCGTCGCCGCGCTCGTTCATCAGCGCACATTCAGGCGCGACGCGCTCACGTTCCTCCTGCGCGACATCCCGGAACTGCGCGCACGTACCTCGCACATCGAGATGACCACGCCGCTGCTTGCGTCGGCACCGTTGGGACTGCACGTGCCGCGCGTTGTCGACAGGGACCTGCTGCTCATCGGTGATGCCGCAGGCGCGCCGGATCCCATCACCGGCGACGGTATGGCGCTGGCGTTCGCATCGGTGACGCTCGCCGCCGACGCCATCGCATCCGGCGATCTGGCGCGCTACGAACGCGAACGGCTTGCACTCGGGCGCACGTCGGCGCGACTCGGCCGCCTGTTGCTGCACATGGCGCGCGTGCGCGGAGTTGCCGCAAGGACGTTGATTGCGCGGCCGTCGCTCGCACCCACGCTGCTCGACGTGGCCATCTCGCGCAGGCCGCTGAATGCGGCCACGCTGCTGCGGGCGGTGCTGTGACGACGACGTCGAGTCAGCGCACGGACAGGTTCGCGCACCGCATCTACCAGCGCGAGATCCTCGACGATCACGAACCAGAGCAGGCGGTCGTCGACACGATCTACGCGTTCATGGCGATGGTCAACCGTCGTCTTGGCGGTGCGGCGGCGACGATTGCGCGGTTCGAGACGTTCAGCCGTGCGTGGCGTCCCGGCGAACGCATCGAGGTGCTCGACATCGCGTGCGGTGCTGCCGACATCCCGCGGGCGCTCATCGCGTGGGGGCGCGCACGCGGGTTCGACGTGCGCGTGACGGCGCTCGACGTCTCGCCGCCCGCGCTCGACTACGCACGACGATCGGGACCGCCTGACGAACGCCTGCGCCTGCTGTGCGCAGACATCCGCCAGTCATTCTGTCGGAAGGCGAGCTTCGACTACGTCACGAGCGCGATGTTCTTCCACCACCTGACCGACCAACAGGTCGTCGATGCTCTGCGTCTGGCCAACGGACTGGCGCGTCGCGGCATCGTGATCAACGATCTCGTGCGCTCGCGACAGGCATGGGTGCTCACGTGGCTGCTCACGTGGCCCTTCCATCCGATCCTCCACCACGACGGCCCGCTCTCGATCCGCCGCGCTCTCACCCCCGATGAACTCCTGCGTCTGGCCGGTGTCGCGGGTGTGCCATGGCTCACTGCCGAGCGCCACGTCGGCGAGCGGATGACGGTGGCCGGCGAGCGATCGTGATACGAATGACACCATGAATCACGTCACATACGCCTGGGACGATGCACGTGCCGCGTCGCTGACGCCTGCGCACCGTCTCGTCTATCGATCGAACATCCTCGGCGCCGATCAGCGCATCACGAACACCGGTGGCGGCAACACGTCGGCCAAGCTCACCGAGCGCGATCCGGTGACGGGCGCGCCTACCCGCGTGTTGTGGGTCAAGGGATCGGGCGGCGACCTGCGTACGAGCACGCTCGCCAACTTCGCGTCGCTCTATCAGGACCGTCTGCTCCAGTTGCAGGACACGTATGCGGGCATTCCCGATCGCGGCGTGAAGTCGGACGCGGAAGACCACATGGTGGCGCTCTATCCGCACTGCACGTTCAACCTCAATCCGCGAGCCACGTCGATCGATACGCCGCTGCACGCGTTCGTGCCGGCCGCGCACGTCGATCACATGCACCCGAACGCGGTCATCAGCGTGGCGGCCTCACGCAACGCCGAGCGCCTGACGCGCGACATCTACGGTGACGATGTGGTGTGGACGCCGTGGCAGCGGCCTGGCTTCGAACTCGGCCTGGTGTTGCAGGACGTTGTCGCGCGGCACCCGAACGCAGTGGGCGTGGTGCTCGGGCAGCACGGCCTGATCAACTGGGCGGACGAGGACAAGGCGTGCTACGAACGCACGCTCGATCTGATTTCGCGAGCGGCTGCGTACATCGAGTCGCGGGACAAGGGCGACGCGACGTTCGGCGGTCAGCGATACGCGGACATCACGACTGGGGCGCGTGGCGACGTGTTGTTCGCGATCCTGCCGTGGCTGCGAGGGCAGGTCTCGACGCGCCGACGCATGATCGCCACGCTCCAGCACGACGCGGCGATGCTGCGGTTCGTCAACAGCCACGACGCGCCACGTCTCGCGGAACTGGGCACGTCGTGTCCCGATCACTTCCTGCGCACGAAGATCAAGCCGCTGTACGTGGCGTGGGATCCATCGACGGGCGACGTCGAGGAACTGCGTCGGCTCCTGGCCGAGGGTCTCGACCAGTACCGGCGCGACTATGCCGCGTACTACGAGGCGTGCAAGCGTCCTGATTCGCCGCCGATGCGCGATCCGAATCCCACGGTCGTCCTGATCCCAGGCCTCGGCATGATCGCGTGGGGCAAGGACAAGAGCGAGTCGCGCGTCACGGCGGAGTTCTACACGTGTGCCGTGGAGGTGATGCGCGGGGCCGAAGCGATCGACGAGTACGTCGCGCTGCCGCAGCAGGAGGCGTTCGACATCGAGTACTGGCTGCTCGAAGAAGCGAAGCTGCAGCGCATGCCGCCAGAAAAGCCGCTCGCCGGGCGCGTCGTGATGGTGGTGGGCGCGGGCCATGGCATCGGGCAGGCAGTGGCGCATCGCGTGGCGGCCGAGGGCGCGCACGTCGTGTGCGTGGACTGGTCGGAGGAAGCCGTGGCCTCGACGACCGGAGAACTGATCGCGAAGTACGGCCGCGGGATTGGCGTGGCCGGCAGCGGCATCAGCGACTGCGGCCCCGCGATCGCCGTCAACGTCGACGTGTGTCATCGGCCGAACGTCGCGTCGCTCGTGCGTGACGGCGTGTTCGCCTACGGCGGCATCGACCACGTTGTCATCACCGCGGGCGTGTTCCCGACGCCCGATGCGACGGGGCACGTGCCCGACGAGATCTGGCGGCGGACGTTCGACGTCAACGTCCTCGGTGCGTATGTCGTGGCCGACGAGTGCCGTGTCGTGTGGGACGCGCAACAACTGGCGGGCAGTCTCGTCATCACGACGAGTGTGAACGCCGTCGTCGCGAAGAAGGGGTCGGCGGCCTACGACACGTCCAAGGCCGCCGCCAATCACCTGGTGCGCACGCTGGCGGTGGAACTGGCGCCGATCGTGCGCGTCAACGGCATCGCCCCTGCCACCGTCGTCCAGGGTTCGACGATGTTCTCGAAGGAGCGCGTGATGTCGTCGCTCGCCAAGTACGGCATCGCGTTCGACGCCGACGCGTCGGTCGAGGACCTGCGCGCGGCACTGGCCGACTTCTACGCGCAGCGCACGCTCACGAAGCGTCCCATCACGCCGGAGGACCAGGCGGAAGCCGCGTACTTCCTGCTCTCGGATCGCGCCGGTCGCGTGACGGGCCAGATCCTCCACGTCGACGGCGGCCTGCCGGAAGCGTTCGTCAGATAGTGGCGGCTTACGGCCTGCCGCTCGTGGTCTACGGCACAGCCTGTCCCCGTACGTCGAGCCTCTTTCGGGATGAGCGTGGGTGACCGGTTCGAGCCAATGAGCGAACGGCCCAGCCTACCAGCGGTCGAAGAAGCGACGCACGGCCGCGCGGCCGATACGTCCAGCGCGCGCGCAGCGACTCCGTTCGATGTTGTCTTTTCGACGCCAGGTGACGCACGATTGTGTCGACGTCAATAGTCATAACGTGACAGTTTTCGACGCCCCGGAAGGTTTTTCGACGTGACGCTCCAGCCACCCCAGCCGGCGACGTTTCAGGAGCAGACCGTCCCCCACGGAACTCGTCTGGTCGGAGCGGCTGCACTTGCCCGTGAGCTGGCACTGGTGGTGCCCGTTCGCCATCCGAGCTGTGTCGCCGAACGGCACATCAGTGGAAGCCGGCGCGCCGACGGCGCCTGGGCCGTGTTCGACAAGCGCTATTGGCCTGGCGACGGCTTGACCGACCACGTGCTGTTCTTCCTCAAGCACGAACCCCTCGACCTCCTCGTGCTCCGGCGGGTCTTCGAGGCGCTCCCGGAAGAGAGTCTCAAGGCGCTCGTCTACACGGCACCCACGTCCGCGCCCGTTCGACGGGCGTGGTTTCTGTACGAGCACCTCACCGGCCGACGTGTAGACATCGATGACGCGCCGCAGGTGCCGGCGGTCGATGTGCTCGACCCAAAGGCGTACTTCACGGGCAGACCGCGCCTGTCCAAGCGGCATCGCGTGCGCGACAACCTGCTTGGTGTCTGGCGCTTCAGTCCCGTCATCAGACGCACACCGGCACTGACGATGTACCTCTCTCTCGATCTCGCCGCACGCGCCCGCGACACGGTAGGCCGTACGGGTGGACATCTGGTGGCGCGCGCCGCCAGCTTCCTGCTCCTTGCCGACAGCCGCGCCAGCTTCCAGATCGAAGGCGAACGCCCGCCTCGCAACAGACTTGAGCGCTGGGGTCGCGCCGTGCTGCAGGCGGGCAAGCATGCGCTGACTCTCGATGAAATCGCGCGGCTGCACAACGTGCTGATCGAGGACGCGCGTTTCGTTCGACCCGGACTCCGCACCGAAGGTGTCTTTCTCGGTGAGCGCGATCACGTCGGTGACCCGCTCCCCGAGTTCGTTGGCGCGCGTGCGGGCAACCTCGCGGATCTGATGACCGGCCTTCTCGAGGCCAATGACCGGATGCGCGACGACGGAATCGACCCCGTGCTGCAGGCGGCCTCGACGGCCTTCGGATTCGTGTACGTGCACCCGTTCGAGGACGGCAACGGCCGCTTGCATCGCTGTCTGATTCATCACGTGCTCGCCGAGCGTCGTTTCACGCCGGCAGGGATGGTGTTCCCGGTCTCGTCGGTGATGCTGGACCGCATCGACGACTATCGCACCACCCTGCGGGCGCACTCAGCCCCGCTGATGCCGTTCATCGAGTGGCGCCCGACGCCGGAACGCAATGTCGAGGTGCTGAACGACACCGCGGATTTTTGTCGCTACTTCGACGGCACCGAGGCCGCTGAGTTCCTCTACGCGTGCGTCCGGCGCACTGTGGACGAGGACTTGCCGCGCGAGATCGACTACCTGCGCCGGCACGACGAGGCGATTCAGCGCGTCATGGCGACTGTGGAGATGCCCGATCGCGTTGCCGGGAATCTGGTCATGTTCATTCGCCAGAACAAGGGTACGTTGTCGAAAAGACGACGGCAGGCCGAGTTCGAGCAGTTGACCGACGACGAGGTGCGGCGGATTGAACGCATCGTTGCAGAAGCGTTCCTCGGCTTTGCTGACGTGCCCGGAACCCTGCGCGAGCCGTCCGCAGGTGAATGATCATCATGCCGGCGAGCGCCTCTCCTCCCGAGCAGGTGGACCGGGTCTCGGCTGCCAACAGGTCGGGCACCATGGGCCGATTCGTCCTCCTGTCGCGAGGCGTGGAGCGCTCGTGCGTGTCTTCACCGTGAGCAATCGCACGGGACCGTTCCTCTCTCTGCTGGTGGGAGCGGACGACACGATCGTGGGCGTGAGCCGGCCATGGACGACCGAACCAGGGCAGTTAGTCGAGCGCCTGGAACTGGTACGCGAGCGTCAGCAGGTTGGCGCTGTGACTCTCCCTCGCATCATCGAGTGGCGCGTAGGCAAGCATGTCGCCGAGGTCGTGACCACCGCAGCCACCGGCGAACCAGCCCTGCGCGATTTCCGATAACGAGCGGACGAGGGGAGGGAGACACGACGGGCCGGGCGACCTGTCCGCCGTAGCCCGGAGGGCGAAGGTGGAAGCCCGGCCCCTTGCCGATGATGGTAGGGCCGGCTCTCCGAGCCCGGCCCTGGCGCGCCGTAAGCCCTGAGCCGTAAGCCGTAAACCGCCTGTATCACTGCACCGCGATGTTGCCGCTGGCGGTGCTCAGGCGGAGCGTGGGGCCGCCGCCGCGGACGGTGCCCTGGATGCGCCGACGATCGATCTTGCCCTGAAGGGTGAGGGCCGGGCCCATGTCGAGCGACCCCGACGCGGTGCTGGCGTCGACGACGAAGCCGCGATCGGCGGGGACGCGCACCTTCACGTCGCCCGACGCCGCGGACAGCTTCCAGTCGCCTGTCGGCGTGCCGTCGACGCCGATGTTCCCGCTGCCGGTGTTGGCAGACAGCAATCCGACGACGCCGGTCAGCCTGATGTTGCCGCTGCCCGTGCTCGCCTTGACGTCGCCCTGACCCGAGAGCGTCGCCACGATGTTGCCGCTGCCGCTCGAGAGCGACGCGGTCCTGCGCGCGTCGGTCACCGAAACGTTCCCCGACC
This sequence comes from Acidobacteriota bacterium, assembly GCA_020845575.1. Classification (NCBI taxonomy): domain Bacteria; kingdom Pseudomonadati; phylum Acidobacteriota; species Acidobacteriota bacterium. The sequence goes on from JADLFL010000045.1 coordinate 23,364, forward strand.
CCGTGCGTGCGTCGATGTCGTTCCCCGCACTCGCGACGGAGACGTTGCCCGACCCGCTGTTGGCCTTGATGCGGCCGTCCACCTGCGCCACCGACACGTTGCCCGAGCCCGAGCGTGCCGTGACCGTTGTTGTCGTCGGCACCGTGATCTCGTACGACACCTTCACGGCGCGACGCGTCTCCTCGTCGGTGATGTTGCCCACCGTCACGACGTCGCCGGTCTGCACGATGGGGGGATTGGCGGCGAGGCGGCGTGCCAGATCGGCGGCGTTGGGCGGTGCGTTCCAGCCCGTCCTGACCTCGATGGTTCCCTTGACGAGGACGGTCGAGCCCGCGCCCCCGCGGACGGTGACGTTGCCGCTGCCGGTGGACGCCTCGAGCGTGGGCGCCGCACCAACGGTGAGCGAGCGCTCGAACACGATCGGCTGCGCGACAGCCACGATGGGGGAGAGGGCAAAGACCAAGACCTCGAGCCTTTGACGGCAGCGTCGCGTGTCGAGTTCTTCCGAGGCGGCCGCTGAGGGCGCGGGTCCTGTCGCCGGACAGCCCCACCCGTCCTCGGCGCGAACAGCCCTTGTACGGGAGACGCGCCTGCGCGCGGGCGGGGCGGCCCCGTCCGGCGCCACCCGCGCCCGTGATGGTCTAGGACGTACCACTCGCTGTAAGCCATAAGCCGTGAGCCGTGAGCCCGATAATGTCCCCGTGCCTCACGCCGTGCGCGGTCATACGGGTCTCATCGTGTTGCTCGGCAGCCTGACCGCGATCGCGCCCATGTCGATCGACATGTACCTGCCGGCGTTCCCGGCGCTGCAGGAGACGTTCGGGACCGACGTCGCGGCGATTCAGCGCACGTTGTCGGTGTTCTTCATCGGCCTTGCGGTGGGGCAGTTGTTCTACGGGCCGCTGGCGGATCGCTTCGGACGACGGCGCCCGCTGCTCGTGGGGCTCGCACTGTACACGGTTGCATCGGTCGGCTGTGCGCTTGCCGGATCCGTCGGTCAACTCCTGCTGTGGCGCGGCCTCCAGGCGCTCGGCGGGTGCGCCGGCGTGGTGATGGCGCGGGCCGTGGTGCGCGACGTGTTCGGCCCGAAGAAGCAGGCGCGCGTCCTCTCGTCGCTCATGCTCGTCATGGGCGTCGCTCCCATCCTCGCGCCCATCGTCGGCGGCTGGGTCCTGACTGTGGCCGGCTGGCGCACGATCTTCTGGATTCTCGTCGTCTTCGGTGCGACGACGTGGGTGGCCGTGGCGCGCGGACTGCCGGAGACGGCTGTCGACAGGCGTGCGTCGACGCTCACCATCGGCGGCGTGGCCGCGGCATTCGGACGCGTCATCGGCAACGCCCGTTTCAGGCGCTTCGCCGGCGCCGGCGCGCTCGCGCAGTGCGTGCTCTTCGCCTACATCTCCGGCGCGCCCTTCCTCTTCATGGAGGTGCTCGGGTTATCGCCCGCTGGCTTCTCGGCGATGTTCGCGATCAACTCGACGGGGCTCATCCTCGCGTCGCAGATCAATCGTGCGCTGCTCGCGCGCGAAGAAACGTCGGCCGTGCTGAATCGCGCGCTGACGGTGCAGGGTCTTGCCGCGCTCGTCTTCCTGGCTGTCGTCGTGTTCGCCGCGCCGTCGCTCGTCGTGCTCGCCGCCCCCGTGTTGCTGCTCGTGCTGCTGCTCGGATTCGTGCTGCCCAACACGACGGCACTCGCGCTCGCGCCGTTCGACAGGGATGCCGGTACGGCGTCGGCGGTCCTGGGCTCGATGCAGTACGGGACGTCGGGGCTTACGACGCTCGCCGTATCGGCCTGCTTTGACGGCACCCTGCGCCCGATGGCCGTCTCGATCGCGCTGTTTGTAGTCGGGGCCTGGCTGTTGTCACGCACGGGCAGGGACTAACCGGGTACAACACGGGCCGGGCTCGGTGAGCCGGCCCTACCTACCGCTGCAGTGGGTAGGGCCGGCTCTCCGAGCCCGGCCCGTCTGGGTCAGCGCGACAGGAACCAGCCGCCCAATACCGCCGAGACGAGGTTGGCCAGCGCGACGATGGCGAGATCCTGCGGCGAGCCGCGCCACACCACGTGGAACAACGCACATTCGGCGGCGATCGCCCACGTCTCGGCCACGAGCACGTACGTGGCATACGACGCGTGCGGCCACATCAGCAGCGGCAGCGCGACGATGACGATGGGGTAGGTGACGGCGGTGAGCCAGAAGGCCGCGGTCAGCCGCTGCGCGTATGTGTAGCGAGGCGCCTCGTTCACCGGCCATCGACCCAGGCCAAGCAGCAGAACAGGCGCTTCGAGCGCGACGGTGAGGACGTAGCCCACCGGCAGCCATCGCCAGAGCGCGCCGGCGTCGATCGTCGAAGCAGGGTCCACGTGCGTCAGAGCAGTCGGATGAGGAACGGCACTTCGACGAGCACGTGCGCGATCGCCAGCGTGAAGTAGATCTGTCGCGTCAACTCGTAATCGATCGCGAACGCGATCCACAGGGTGACGACAAGGCCGAGCCCTGCGGCGAGCACGAGCGTGACGAGCCGGCGCCACTGAACCGATCGCGCGGCGAGCGGCACGCGTCGCAATCGCCACGGTACGGCGCCAGTCGCAAGCGGGATCGCCACGATCCAGGCGATGTAGTGCAGCGATTCGAGGAACACGTGCGTCGCGAGCACGGCGGGTCCAGTGCCTGGCACGCCGGCAAGCGTTGCGGCATCCCATCCCCCGTCGGCCGGGCCCGCAGGGCCGGCCCTGCCAATTGTGCCGACCCGGCCAGCGATCGTATTCGCCGGTGCTACCGGTTGCCCGTTGCCGATTGCCGGTTGCCGGTTTATTGCCCAGATTCCGACGATGAGGATCGGGACGAGGAGCAGCGTGGCGCGATAGGCACCATGCCACGGCGTGCGGCGGATCGAGAGCTCCCTGTCGAGGAACGCCAGAGCCAGCAGCGGGTGGAGGAACATCAGCGCGACGCTCGTCCACACGGGCTGTGCCCACGCGGTGGCGAGACACAGAAGGCCTGGCGGGACCAGCCACAGCCAGTCGCGCCGCGGCGGTTGTTGCTGACGCAGCATCACGAGGACGGCGATCCAGCCGATGAGGGCCGTGTGCCAGAGCGCAAGCCACGCGACGTCCGCATTCGAGCCGGCCCACGTCAGCGCTATGTACGCGGCGGTAAGTGCCACCACGCCGCCGATGCCCGTGACGAAGTACTGCCGCAGCGGACCCCAGCGGCCGGGCATGCGCGACAGCAGGTATCGCGCCTCGCACCAGTTGTGCGGCCCGGCGCCGAGCGCGACAACGGTCACCGCCATGCCGACGGGCGCGATCGCGCAGGCGAACGCGATGAGCGCGACGACCAGCGCGCCGATCGCATGTGGCGGCCACGCGCCCAGCGCCGGCACTGCCTCGTCGAGCGTCGCGCTGAGACGTGCCATCAGCGCTGAGGATAGACGAGCCGGACCTTCACCGGACCACTGCCAGGCACGACGATGACTTCGACGGTCTGTGGCAGTCGCCCGCCCGGTGCTTGTCGTGGTGCGACGATGTCGGCGTACACGAATGCGGCTCCGGTGAGGACGACGAGGAGCGCGACCACGACCACGCGGCCACGCCGCAGTCGCCCGGCCAGCAGGGGGAGGCTCAGGACGGCGAGCGTGAGCGCCGCTGCCGCGACGATCTGGCGGACACGCGACGACGCATCCTCCGCCACCTCGTCTCGTGGCGGCTCGAACGGGCCCTCGACGACGGTTCCGGCCATCATGGCCCGCAGGTGCTCGCGTGGAATCGTCACCTGGACATGATTCGGAAGGGCAGTCGTGACGGGCGTGGCGGTGATCTCGGCGGGGAGGCGACCGGTTCGGCGCTCGGCGGGTGGCGGCGTCCTGTCGCGAGATGCCGGGGCGTCGGCATGGACGGACCATGAACCCACGAGGCACGCGAGCACGGCAACGACTCGGAACAGGCGCATGACTGCACCAACGCCGCCGCGCCCCCGAGCGAACTTCCGGATCTGCTACCCTCGAAAGTCCATGACTGTCGACCCGATCGTCACCTCCCGTCGCGCGCTGCTCCTCGGCCTCGTGGCATCCGTGTCAGCCGCGGCCTGCGGCGGCAGCAGCCCGACGGACCCATCACCGACCGCCCAGACATGGGTGGCCGACGTGCCGTTTCAGACGATCGATCTCGAAGTGGGGACCGGCGACGAGGTCGTCAACGGTACGAAGATCCGTGTCGACTACGTCGCGTGGCTCTACAGCACCGCGACGAGCGACAACAAGGGCACCATCATGGACACGTCGCTGCAGGGCCGTGGGCCGTTCGAGTACGTCGTCGGCGCGGGGACCGTGATCGCCGGCTGGGAACGCGGCATCCCCGGCATGCGCGTCCTCGGGGTCCGTCGCCTGATCGTTCCGCCCGCCCTCGCCTACGGCTCCACCGGCAACGGCAGTATCCCCGCGAACGCCACGATGATCTTCGAGGTCAGGGTCAACGAGATCGTCAGCTGACAAAGGGAAAAGGGTAATCGGACAAAGTCCGATTACCCTTTTTACTTTGCCGCGAAACAGTACGTGTATCCTGCGCCGCCTGTGGCGACGAGGTTGGCCTGGCTGCAGCCGCGGGAGAGGTGGGAGGCGTTGAGCGAGGTTGGCGCGGGGCCGCCGCCGGTGCGGTCGAAGTGGCCGACCATCGCGCTGCCGACGCCGTCGGCCTGGCTCGTCCAGTTGCCGCACGTGGCGACCGACGCATCGCCGTCGGCAACGGTGCCGTCCTGTTTGGTGCCCGTGAGGATGTCGTGCTGGTTCGGGCTGTCGCCGCGGCCCTTCACGACCTCGCCCTTCTCGTTGAGCGCCGATTGCTTGGTGAACGAGGGGGCTTCACCGTGGAGATCGGCGACGTCCTTCGCCACGAGCTCGCCCTTCGCGTTGTGCCAGGGACCCGCGCCGATGCGGTCCTTCGCGTTGATGGCGGGCTTGCCGTCGGCTGCCGTGGTGCTGAGGTAAGCGCGCCAGGTCTTGCCGCCCGCACCCACCGCCGCCGCGAGCGCCTGACAGTGCTTGTCGGCCCCCGCGAGCCCGCCGAGATTGGCGCCGTTGCCGGAGCCGACACTCGTGATGAAGAACGACATCTGCGGCGACGCCTGCGCGTACACCACCACCGAACCCGCGGTCGCGATCGCCGCGACAATGGCCATCGGAATCAATGTCTGCATCGCTGTCATCCTTTGTATGTGATCTTCCAGATCGTTCCGTTTCCGTCTTCCACGACCAGCAGTGAACCGTCGGTGGTCTCGGTGAGACCGACGGGGCGCCCCCACACTTCGGGCTTGTTCTCGTCGAGCATCCAGCCGGTGACGAAGTCTTCGTACGCGCCGGTGGACTGCCCCTTCACGAACGGAAGATAGACGATCTTGTAGCCCGTCCGCGGCGCGCGACCGCTGGAGCCGCGCAGGGCGGCGAACGCGCCGGTGCGATAGTGCGCAGGGAACGCCTTGCCCCCATAGAAGACCATCGTCATCGCCGAGGCGTGCGGCTCGAAGAGGAGCTCCGGCACTTGCGTCTTCTTGACGAGATCCGGGCGCGCACCTGCGTGACGCGGATCCTCGTGCGCACCGAGGTAGGCCCACGGCCAGCCGTAGAAGCGGCCCGGCACGGCCTTCGCGGCGTAGTCGTGGACGAGGTCGTCGCCGAGTCCGTCGCGCTCCTGCACCGTCATCCACACCTCGCGCGTCGTCGGATGGACGGCGATGCCCACCGCGTTGCGCACGCCGGTGGAGACGACTTCGCGGCCGGTGCCGTCGGCCTTGAACCTGAGCACCGTGGCGCGCAGCGGATCGGGATCGGGGTCGATGTTGTGCGAGGAGCCGACGGTCACGTAGAAGTGACGTCCGTCTGGCGTGAAGGCGATGTTGCGCGTCCAGTGGCCGGCCTTGCCGTTGGGCAGCGGCGCGATGACGGCGGCAGCGGCGGTGGCCTTCAGGTCGCCGCGCGCGTAGGGGTACTTCACCACCTGGTCCGTCGCGGCGACGTACAGCGCGCCCCTCTGGAACGCGATGCCGAACGGCTGGTTCAGCCCTGTCGCGAATTCACTCCGCTCGGTGTCCTCGATCGTGCCGTTGCCGTTGGCGTCGCGCAGCGCCCAGATCGTGCCCGCGCCGGAATCGACCACGAACACGTCGCCGTTGGGAGCCTGCGCGATGTTGCGCGCGCGCTTGAAACCGCCAGACGCATAGAGCGTGGCGGTGAAGCCCGGAGGTACGGCGAGCGACACGCCGTCGGGCTGCGGGACGATCTTCGGAGGATTGGGCTTCTGCTCGCCGGGTGTCGCGAGTTCGTTGGCGGAAAACCTGTGCGTGCGTGGGCCTGTCGGCGCCTGTGCCGAGAGGGCGATGGTGAACGCGAGACCGGTACCGGCCGCTGCGACCAGACCAGCAAGACGAGCGTGAGACATGAAAGACGGACTCCGGGGGGAAGAGTGACGCGCGCATCATACGACAGCCCCCCGGGGGAAGGCATTCGACGTCGTCGACGCGGTCCACGCCGCGCCCGCGGGCCGCGCGGCCCGGCCGCACAGCGTGTCGTCATGCACGTGGTTGTCCGCGGCCCGCTCAGGACCACAGCCGTGACACCAGCCAGGCCAGGAACGCGGCGGGAGCGATGGCGGCAAGGAAGAGCAGGATGAGGAAGCCCGTCACGAAGAGCACGTCGAAGCGCGAGGGTGCCGCGCCGGGGCGTGCGTGGCGTTCCAGCAGGCGCATGTTCCAGGTGTTGGCCTTCCAGTAGATGTCCGCGACGTTGCCGAGAATCGGCACCATGCCGAGCAGCGCGTCGATCGCCGAGTTGATCACCATCCGCGCCTGCACGAGTTTCGGCACACCCATGCGATAGGCCTGGAACACGAGCAGCACGCCGAAGGCCGGGCTGCTCAGGTCGCCGAGCCCGGGAATCAACCCGATGATGGCGTCCCAGCCGAACCTGACGTTCGTCCCCGGGATCCGGAACACCTGATCGAGCAGCCAGCTCCAGTGCCGCAGTCGTTCGAGACGCGCATCGTCAGCCACTCAGCAAGTATGAACATGAATGCAGGAACTCAGGAGTTCCTGATCTACGATTCCCCCCATGCCCGCGTATCGCCTGTGCCGTCGTGTTGCTCTTGCGCTCGTGGTCCTGCTCCTGCCGGCGCTGCCGGCGTCTGCCGAGGTGACAGTGAGGACCGTCAACTGCATGAACTTGCCCAACTGCCTCGCGCTCGACAACGGGCACGTCGAGGTGATCGTGACGACCGACATCGGGCCGCGCGTGATCGCGTACCGCCTGCGTGGCGGGCGCAACGTGCTGGCGGAGATGCCGGCCACGGTGGGCGGGAAGGAGTGGCAGCCCTGGGGCGGCCATCGGCTGTGGCTCGCGCCCGAGTCGCGCGAGTTGTCGTACGGCCTCGACAACGCGCCGATTCGCCACACGATGCGGGGGACCAACACCGTCGTGCTCGACAGGGGCGTCGAGCCGGAGACGGGCATCGCGAAGACGATCGAGGTGACGCTGGACGAGGCGTCGACGAAGGTCACCATCGTGCACCGCATCACGAACCACCGCACGGCGGCGACAGACATCGCGCCGTGGGGCATCACGATCATGCGCGGCGGGGGGACGACGATCCTGCCGAACGAGCCGTACAAGCCGCACGCGGAGGCGCTCCAGCCCGTGCGTCCCATGGTGATGTGGGCTTACACGAACCTCGCCGATCCACGCTGGACGCTCGGGCCGAAGTTCATCCGCCTGCGCTCCGACGCGGCGATCGAGGAACCGCAGAAGATCGGCATCGGCAACCGCCTCGGATGGGCGGCCTACAGCGTCGACAACGACCTGTTCGTCAAGCGCGTCGCGCCGTTCGAGGACGGCAAGCGGTACGCCGACTACGGGACCACGTACCAGACCTACACGTCGGGCTCGTTCATCGAGGTCGAGTCGCTCGGCGAACTGACCACGCTCCAGCCAGGCGCGTCTGCCGAGCACGTCGAGACATGGTGGCTCTTCGGCGATGCCACCATCGCGGGAGACGATGCGGCGGTGGAGAAGACGCTCGCGCCGTATCTCCAACGTGCCCGCTAGCGTCTCGAGTTCCCCGGCTACTCCTTCGAGAACGCGAACCGCACTCTGCCCTGGCCGAGTGCCCGGGCGAGGCCGGCGGGGTCGTCAACACGGCCGAGGGCAGCGACCCGCCGCGCTCTCGGCGGTCAGCGAGGCGTTTCGCCTGTAGGGCCTGAACGCCGCCCAGCGGACAAAACACCGAAGTTTCACGCCACTCGGGTCTTCACCAATGACTCGACCTCCGGCCAGATCGTCTGCCGGGCTACGCGCAGTTCGCAATCCGACTGCAAGTCGAGCCAGACCTCCGGCGACACCCTGAAGTACTTGCCGAGGCGCAGGGCAGTATCGGCCGTGATCGCGCGTGTGCCGTTGACGATGCCGCTGATGCGATTGGCCGGGACCGCCAGGTCTCGCGCCAGCGCATTGATGCTGATGCCCAGCGGCCGCATGAACTCCTCCATCAGGATCTCTCCCGGAGGAACAGGGTCGAGCATTCCTGTCTTCGTCATGTCGTTCCTTTCAGTGGTAGTCCACGAACTCGACCTCGTACGCGTCGCCTGACTTCCACGTGAAGCACAGCCGCCACTGGTCGTTGATCCGGATGCTGTGTTGCCCTCGGCGATCTCCCTTCAACGCTTCGAACTGATTGCCTGAAGGCGCCTCCAGATCGTCGAGCACGCGAGCGCGGTGCAGGTACGGCAGCTTCCGCCGGGCGGTCCGCTCGATCGCCTTGAACCGCCGAACCGGGATGTCGTTGAAGAGGGCCTCGACATCCTTGTCGCGGAAGGAGCGGATCACGCGAGCAGTCTATTGCGCGTTACGTAACGCGCGTCAATTGACGTCGATGAACGAGCAGTACACTGGACGGATGGAACGGCCGCTGTCCCAGACGCCGATCGTGCGAACGGTGTTGACGGGGGCGGTGCGGCCACTCGGCCACACGACGAGCGGCATCGACAAGCGTCCGCGCGAAGGGACGCAGCGCGTGGAAGCCAATGGACTCGTCGGTGACGCGCAGGCGGATCTGCGCGTCCACGGTGGCCCGGACAAGGCCGTGCTCTGCTACGCGTGGCACCACTACGAGGCGTGGCGCGTCGATCTCCCCGAGTGCGCGCTGCTTGCCGGCCCCGGTGCGTTCGGCGAGAACTTCAGCGTAGCCGGTCTCGACGAGCGTAGCGTGTGCATCGGCGATCGGTACGACATCGGGTCGGCGCGCTTCATCGTCACGCAGGGGCGTCAGCCCTGCTTCAAGCTCAATCTCAGATTTGGCGTGCCGGACATGTCGCTTCGCGTCCAGAACACCGGCCGTACCGGCTGGTACCTGCGCGTGGAGACACCGGGGGAAGTGTGCGCCGGCGACGCGATCGTGCTGGTCGACCGACCGTATCCGTCGCACAGCATCGCCGAACTCATGGGGCTGATTCGCACGCGCGAACTGCGGCCTGACGTCCTGCGCCCGCTGCTCGCCCTGCCGCTGCCGCCGTCGTGGAGGAAGCTGTTCGAGCGGCGTCTCGAAAGCGGGGCGACGGAGGACTGGACGAGACGACTGCAGGGGAGTGACGCATCGAGCACGGGAGCCTGAGCGGCGCTGCCTTTCACGCCACTCCGGTGACCGCCGGATGAAATCCGGCGGTCACACCCTGGATCAGTATCGGGCATCGGGTACGGCATCCATCCTTCATCACTTCCGCGATTCGGTATCCGAAACTCATCCGGTACCACACCGCTATACTGCTTGTCGTGACGCGGCGTCTTCGAGCGTGGGCCGGGGTGTGGTTGTTGCTCCTCATGATCGGGTGGCAGGTGGCGCCGGTCGTGTGTGAGGTGGTGTGCCCGGTTGCGTCGCACGCTGACGCGGCGATTGCGGCCGCGGTGCCTGTGACGGCAGACGACGTGCCGTGTCACGAACGCGACGATGATGCGGCGACGCAGCAGACCGACGTCTCGCGCGGCGTGATGCGTGCGCAGGTCGTGCCCGGCTGCGAGCATCCGCCGGCCGCTGTGTCGCCACGCTCGACGGCGAGCGTGACGGTGCCGATGCCCGCCGTTGTCGCCGTCTTCGCGTCGGCGCATCTGTCGCCGCAGGCATCGTCGTTCGCGCCTGACGCATCGTCCACGCATCGCCCCGCGTGGGCACCGCCCGTCGCCACTCGCTCGCTCGTCCTCCGTATCTGATCCGATCGATTCTTCCGCGCGTGACGTGCGTGTACTCGCACGTGGCGCGTGTATTCCCGTCGCGCGCGCGTGTCACGCAGCGCGGCACGGTGCCTGCCGAACCATGGTGGGCACGCCGGTACCGGAATCGACATCGATCATGTTCTTCACGCACACACCACAATCGGCCGCTGACGTCTCGCGCCGACGGTTCGTCACGGGACTTGCTGCTGGAGGCGTGGTTCTCGCCGCGCAGCAGTTCGCGCCGTCGCGCGTATCGGCGGGCATTCGCGCGACGCAGGCGCGACAACCGCAGCAGTCACTTCGCGGGCAAGCATTCGATCTGGAGATCGGAGAGTCGAGCGTCGACTTCACGGGTCGCGCGCGCACCGCCATCACCGTCAACGGATCGCTGCCCGCGCCGCTGCTGCACTGGCGCGAAGGCGACGTCGTGACCATGCGCGTACGCAACACGCTGCGCGAGGACGCGTCGATCCACTGGCACGGCCTCGTCCTGCCCGCGAACATGGACGGCGTGCCGGGACTCAGTTTCGACGGCATCCGCGCCGGTGGGGAGTACACCTATCGCTTTCCGGTGACGCAGGCCGGGACGTACTGGTATCACAGCCACTCGGGCTTCCAGGAGCAACGCGGGTTGTATGGACCGATCGTGATCGAGCCGCGCGAGCCCGATCCGATACGCGCGGATCGCGAGCACGTCCTCATGCTCACCGACTGGACCGACGAGGATCCCGCGCGCGTCTACCGCAAGCTGAAGAAGGAATCGCACTACTACAACTGGCGACAGCGGACGGTGGTGGATCTCGTACGGGACCTGCGCGCGAACGGCTGGTCGTCGACGATGGCGGATCGGCTGGCGTGGGGCGGGATGCGCATGAATGCCGGCGACCTGGCCGACGTCACCGGTGCCACGTACACGTACCTCCTGAACGGCACGACGCCCGCGGGTAACTGGACCGGACTCTTCGCGCCTGGTGAACGCGTGCGCCTGCGCGTGATCAACGGCTCGGCGATGACGTATTTCGACTTGCGCATCCCCGGCCTGAAGATGACAGTCGTTGCCGCCGACGGGATGCCCGTACATCCGGTCACCGTCGACGAGTTCCGCATCGCGGTCGCCGAGACGTACGACGTGATCGTCGAGCCGACGGGGCAGGAGGCGTTCACGATCGTCGCGCAGGCGATGGATCGCACGGGCTTGGCCGCCGGCACGCTCGCGGTGCGCGACGGTCTGCGGGCCGAGGTGCCGGAACTCGATCGACGTCCCGTGCTCTCGATGGCCGACATGGGGCACGGCCACGCCGCATCGGACGCCGACGTGTCACACGACGCGCACGCGGGGCACGGCGGGCACGAGGGGCATGGCGGCGCTGGCGCCATGATGATGGCGATGCAGGCGCATCCCGCGAGCGAGCGCCGAAACCCGCTCGTGGACATGCAGACGATGATGCCGGCGGCGAAGTACGACGATCCGGGAATCGGTCTGCGTGACAACGGAAGGCGTGTGCTTACGTATGGCGACCTGCGGAGCGCGTTCGCCGATCCCGACGGCCGCGAGCCGACGCGTACCATCGAACTGCATCTCACCGGCCACATGCAGCGTTTCGCCTGGTCGTTCAATGGCCGGAAGTTCTCCGAAGCTGAACCCATTACGCTGACGTATGGCGAGCGCGTACGCATCGTGCTCGTGAATGACACGATGATGGCGCACCCGATACACCTCCACGGCATGTGGAGCGACCTCGAGGACGAGGACGGCCGCTTCATGGTGCGCAAGCACACGGTGGACATGCCGCCGGGGAGTCGTCGCAGCTATCGCGTCACCGCCGACGCGCTCGGGCGATGGGCGTATCACTGCCACATGCTCTTCCACATGGAGACGGGCATGATGCGCGAGGTGCACGTGGTGGAAGGGGGGCAGTCGTGACGCCGCGCGTCGCGTTGGTCCTCCTCGTCGGTGTGCTCGTCGCGGGCGTGCCGGCGCATGCGCAGGAACCGGATCCGCATGCGGATCATCACGGGGCGCACGGGGAGACATCCGGGCAGCGGGCAGCGGGCACCGGGCACCGGACCGACGATGCGTCGTCGGATTTGCCGGCGTTCATCGCGCCGGTCACCGACGAGATGCGCGAGGCGGCGTTCCCGCACGTGCACGGGCACGCGGCGCACGACACGCGCGTCAACGCGTTCGTGCTGTTTGACGGGATCGAGTGGCGGTCGGGGCGTGCGCAGGACGGTGTCGCGTGGCGCAACACGGGATGGATCGGCGGCGACATCCATCGCCTGTGGTTCCGGACCGAAGGGGATGCCGGTGATGGCAGCCTGCGTCATGCGCAGGTGCAGGCGCTGTATGGCGTGGCTGTCGCGCGCTGGTGGGACGTGGTGGTGGGCGTGCGACAGGACGTGCGGCCCGCGGCCGCGACGTGGCTGGCGTTCGGCATCCAGGGACTCGCGCCGGGCTTCTTCCACGTCGAAGCCACGGGCTACATCGGCAGCGAGGCACGGACGGCGGCGCACGCCGAGGTGAGCTACGACCTGCTGCTCACCAATCGACTCGTGCTCCAGCCGACGGCCGAGTTGACGCTGTACGGCAGGGATCACGAAACGCTCGGACTGGCGCGCGGTTTCAGTTCAGGAGAGGCGGGCCTGCGATTGCGCTATCACCTGACGCGCGAAGTCGCGCCTTACGTCGGCGTGACGTGGGTGCGCGCGATTGGCGCGGCGTCGGACGCGAGTCATGGCGCTACCACGCCGCCACGCGACGTGCGGTGGGCGCCCGGTCTGGTCACGGGCGTGCGCGTCTGGTTCTGACGGGCAGTCACCGACGGGCGGCCACCGTCTCCGCTGCCATGCAGCTACGGAGGGCAGACGAGGGCCGCCCCTACAGAGAGCAGGTCAGCTCCGGGCCGGTCCTTCGTCGGTGGGGAGCGGATGGCGCCAGCGAAGCCGTGGGAATCGCGCGTAGTGGTCGTCTGTCGTGACGAACGTGCAGCCGTGCTCGAGCGCCATCGCGGCCAGATACGCATCCTGAATCAGATTGCCGCGACAATCCGCCTTCGTACACAGATCCCGGAAGATGGCCCAGTGCCCGGCTTCGGCACCAACGGGTTTGGCCGCCGGAGCGGCGAGACATGTGTCGAGGAATTCCTCGACGGCGGTGCGCGGACTTGGCGGCTTGAGAATCCCGGGATGTGTGGCGATGCGCAGTACGGCAGAGAGCACGGGCTCGAACAGCGCGACGGTCTCCGTGCCGTTCAACGCGTCCTGCAACCACGCGTGGTACTCGGCGTGACGCCTGCTGTCCTCGCGAAACGCGTAGAGGAGGACGTTGGCGTCAGGCGCGATCACCGGAGGCCGTCCATTCGATCGTAGATGCCGCCCATGTCGTCGAGGCTCAGTCCCGACTGCAGCCCCTGACCCTTGAACGTCGGCAGGCGCACCGGGGGGCGACGCCTGGCGCGACGTTCGGCCAGGCGGGCGCGGAGCGCCTCCTCGACGAGAGCCGTCAAAGTCGTCCCCTGCTCGGCGGCGTAGGACTTCGCACGACGATGCAGTTCGTCGTCGAGGGAGATGATGGTGCGCATGCTGCCTCCTGATACAAATGTATCACTGGCGCTGCGCGCGTCCTCGGCTACTCCGTCTCGGGGGCGGCGACGGTGGCGCGCAGGGTCGTCAGGACCTCCTGCGACTTCCACCCGTTGCCGCGCCAGATCTCGACGATGCGGCCCTTGCTGTCGATGACGGCGGTGGCGAGCGTGTGGTCGAGCGTGACGCCGTTGCGCTCGACGTGGATCGCGAAGGCCTTCGCCAGCGTCTCGATGTCTGAGGGCGTGCCCGTGACGAACGTCCAGCGCGCCGGATCGGCGCGCATCGACTTGCCGTAGGTCCGCAGCACCGCGGGCGTATCGAACTCGGGATCGATCGTCGCCGCCACGAGGCGCACGCCGGAGAGCGACGTGTCGGCAGCCAGCTCGCGCTGGATCTCCTGGAAGCGCTTCACCATCAGCGGGCAGAAGTCCGGCACCGGACAGCGCGTGAAGATGAACGTCAGCGCCGTGACATGGCCGTCCAATGACGCCTTCGTGAACGGGAGGCCTGTTTCGGTGACGAGGGCGAGTTCCGGCATCGCATCGCCCTTGCGCAGGCGCGAACTCGTGCTTCCCGCGCCCAGCCTGACCGCCTCGGCCACCCGTTCGTCGCGTCCCTGCGTCTCGAACCCGTTGGCGAGCGTCGCACTGCCGCCCACGGACAGCGTGAAGCGAACGCGATCGCCCGGCCTGAGCGCTGGCACCGGTGCCTCGGGATCGAGCCTGAACGGCATCGTCATCGCCGGCATGTAGCCGGGGATTTCATCGTGCGAAATCATCACGTGCCCGTCGGCCGGCGCCGCCGTCACCACGCCCGAGACAGGAAACGTCCTTATGTCGTCGGCTGGCGTGGCGGACCGCGTCCTGGAGCGCGCCACGGCGACCGTCACCGCGATGGCGACGAGGAGCAGGGCGAGCAGCCGTCTGGTCGTCATGCCCGAAAGTGTACGATCGGACCCCGGCATGTCTTTGCGCCCGAGCAAGATCCGGATCGTTGCGCTGCGACAAAGACACCGTCAGCCTGGCGGGGGAGACTGCGCCGCAGGAAGGACCTCAATGACCCGATACCTCGCCCCCGCGGCACTCATCCTCGCCCTCGTCGGAGCCGGTTGTTCCGCTCCGGCGCCGTCAGACACCGCCACACCTGCCACGTCTGCACCGGCATCCGGAACGCCGGCCGCAGCAGTGAATCACGATGGGCGCGCCATCGAGATCACCGGCAACGACACGATGAAGTTCTCCGTGACGGAGATCAAGGCCAAGCCGGGCGAGAAGCTCAGCGTGACCCTCGTCAATCTCGGGACCACGCCCAAGTTCTCGATGGGGCACAACTGGCTCCTGCTGACGGCCGACGCACCGATGGACGCCTTCCTCGTGGCGGCGGCCGAAGCGGCGACCAACGACTACGTACCGCAGAACGACCACAAGGCCAGCATCCTGGCGGTCACGAAGCTGCTCGGCCCGAACGAGCGCGACACGGTCACCTTCACGGCACCGGCCACGGCCGGCAGCTATCCCTTCATCTGTTCGTTCCCCGGTCACTACCAGGTCGGCATGCGCGGCATGCTGATCGTCGAGTGACCGCGTCCGCTCCCCTCATCAGGACACGCACATGACCAGACAATCGACAGTGACCGCCTGCGGCACTCTGACGCTGGCGCTGCTCGTGGCTGCCGGCTGCAACCCTCCGGGTGCCGGCACGCCAGGTACCGCCACCGATGGCTCGGCGGCTTCCAAGACCTTCGTCGCGCCGGGCGAGATGGACGAGTACTACCTGTTCTACTCGGCTGGTCACTCGGGGCAGGTCTACGTGGCCGGCATCCCCTCGATGCGCCACATCTCGACGATTCCCGTCTTCGCCCCGTATCCGGCCACAGGCTACGGGTACGACGAAGAGACCAGGAAGATGCTCGGCGGCTTCACCTGGGGCGACGTCCATCACCCCGGGCTGTCGCAGACCGACGGCAAGTACGACGGCCGCTGGCTGTTTGTCAACGACAACGCCAACAACCGCATCGCGCGCATCAGCCTGCGCGACTTCAAGACGCACCAGATCCTGGGTCCGATCCCGAACTCGAGCGGCAACCACGGCTCGTCGTTCGTGACCGAGAACAGTGAATACGTGCTCGTCGCCACGCGCTTCTCGGTGCCGCTGCCGAAGGGCCGCTACGCCGATCCGTCGTCGTACGCCGACGAGTTCAACGGCATGGTGAGCGGGATCAAGGTCGACCAGACGACGGGCGAGATGACGGTCGGCTGGCAGATCCTCACGCCACCCTTCAACTGGGACCTCGGATCGACGGGCAAGGGCCCGAGTTCGGGTTGGGCGTTCTGGACGTCCTACAACTCCGAGATGGCGCACGAGACGCTCGAAGCCACGTCCACGCAGGGTGAGCGCGACTACGCCGCCGTCGTGAACTGGCGCGCCGCGGAGCAGGCCGTCAAGGACGGCAAGACGACGATGATCGGCGGCATTCCGGTGATCGATCCGGCGAAGGTGCCTGGCGTCATGTACTTCCTGCCCGTGCCGAAGTCGCCGCACGGCATCGACACCGACCCGTCTGGCCGCTGGATCGCGGCGTCGGGCAAGCTGCAGCCCGTCACGTCGGTGTTCGACTTCGAGAAGATCCAGAAGGCCGTCAACGAGAAGGTGTTCGACGGCGAAGTGCGCGGCGTGCCCGTGATCAAGCACGAGGCCGTGCTCGAAGGGGAAGTGCCGGTGGGCCTCGGTCCGCTGCACACGCAGTACGACGGGAAAGGCAACGCGTATACGTCCCTCTACGTGGAGTCGGCCGTGGCCAAGTGGAGCCTTCCGCCCTGGAACGACGATCAGAAGAAGGACCTGAACACCATCGTTCTCGACAAGATCCCGGTCCACTTCAACATCGGCCACCTGGTGGTCGGTGGCAGCGACACGAAGGAGCCGTACGGCAAGTACCTCGTGGCCATGAACAAGCTGTCCAAGGGGCGCCACCTGTCGGTCGGGCCGTCGCAGCCGGAGAGCAGCCAGCTCATCGACATCACGGGCAACAAGATGGCGATGCTGTACGAGGCGTTCACCGAGCCGGAGCCGCACTTCGCGCAGATCCTCAAGGCCGACGCCATCAAGCCGATCGAGGTCTATCCGAAGGCCGAGAACACGAACCCGAACGCCGTGTGGGACGCGTCGCAGGCCGGCGTCACGCGCAACGGCAACAAGGTCGAGGTGAAGATGGTGGCCATCAGGAGCCGCTTCATTCCGGACCGCATCGACGCGAAGGTCGGTGACGAAGTCACGATCCACGTGACCAACGTGGAGCAGACGACCGACATGATTCACGGCGTCGGGATCATCGAGCACGACATGAACGTCGTCGTCGACCCTGGCGAGACCAAGACGGTGAAGTTCACGGCGGGCAAGGCGGGCGTCTACCCGTTCTACTGCACGAACTTCTGCTCGGCACTGCATCAGGAGATGCAGGGCTATCTCGCCGTCAAGCCCTGACACGACACGGAGCGCGGAGCCCCTCATGTACGCACGTCTCTCGGCCATGCAACGCCTGCTGGACCGCCCGGTGAGTCTCCTCGGGCGGGGCCTCATCCTCGCGGGCGTGCTCGTCCTGATCCTGGGGGCCACGCTGCCCCTGTGGCGCATCAGCCTGGTGGCGCCGCAGTACGCCGAGGGGCTCACGCTCGACATGTACGCCTACCAGATCGTGGCCGGCAACGGCGGCCAGGATCTGGCTGAAATCAACACGCTGAACCACTACATCGGCATGAAGCCGATCGTGCAGGCCGACTTCCTGGAGATGAAGCTCCTGCCGTTCGCGGTGGGCGTGTTCGCGCTCATCGCGCTGCGCGCCGTGGTGGTGGGGCGCATCATGAACCTCGTGGATCTGGTGGTGCTCTTCCTGTACTTCGGGGCGTTCTCCCTCGGGAGTTTCGCCTACCGTCTGTACAGCTACGGGCACCACCTCGACCCCGCGGCGCCGATGAAGATCGATCCGTTCATGCCCGTGCTGATTGGCTCGCAGCAGATTGCCAACTTCGTGCAGACGAGCCTGCCGTTGTCCGGGACGTTCTGCATGGGCGGGTTCCTGGTCTGCGTCCTCGGGGCGTTCTGGCACTCCCTGCGCGAGGCACGGAGGCTCGCGTGATGTCGCGCCGGCTGGCGATCGGGCTCGTGTCGGGCCTGACGTTGGCCGTCGCGGTCACCAGGGACCCCGCGCTGCCCGTGCTGGCGGCCACGCAGGACGCGCCAGAGGCGCACCTTGCCGACAGCGCCGCCGACGATCGCACGGCGTGGCTGCTGGAGCGACTGGCGGACGCGCCTGACGGTGCCGTCGTGGTCGTGCCGCGCGGCGTGTATCGCGGACCGATTCGCATCGTGCGTCCGGTCCACCTGCGCGGGGAGTCCGGCGCGCGCCTGCGGGGAGACGGCAGGACGCACACCGTCTCGGTCGAAGCGCCCGACGTGACCATCGAGGGCTTCGACGTCAGCGGATCCGGCCTGGACCTGAGCAAGGATCACGCGGCCATCCACGTGACGGGACCGCGCGCCACGCTCGTCGACAACCGCATCCACGAATCGCTCCACGGCGTGTACGTCCGTCAGGCCGACGGTGCGCGCATCGAAGGCAACACCATCATCGGCGTGGAGACGAAGATGGAGGCGGTCGACCCGTTCGCGGCCGCCGGGCCGTCCGAGGGCGAACTCTGCGAGGTCACCGTCAACCAGAACCAGCGCGGCAACGGGATCCACATCTGGAACTCGTCACACCACGTCGTGGCGCGCAACACGATCCGGTACACGCGTGATGGCGTGTACTTCTCGTTCGTGGACAGGACACACGTGCGCGACAACGTGATCGAGCAGGTGCGGTACGGCCTGCACTACATGTACTCGGACGACAATCGATTCGAAGGCAACACGTTTCGCGACAACGCCGCAGGCGCCGCCGTCATGTCGTCCAAGCACATCGTGTTGCGGCGGAACGCGTTCCTGGCGAGCCGCAATCATCGCGCCTACGGCATCCTGTTGCAGACGGTCGACGACACGACGCTCGAAGAGAACCGCATCGCCGGCAACACCGTCGGCGTGTTCTTCGAGAGCGGGCACGGCAATCGCCTGCGCAACAACGTGATCGCCAACAACCACATCGGCATCCACGCGTCCGACAGCTCGGATGGCAACACGTTCGCAGGCAACGACTTCGTGGACAACCTGCACACCGTCGAGACGTCCGGCGGCAACCTGACGAGCGTATGGGCGGAGGACGGTCGCGGCAATCACTGGAGTGGTGCCGTGCGACTCGACATGAATCGTGACGGCATCGCCGATGTCCCGCATCGCGAACTCGACCTGTTCGGGCAGACGCGACGTGACCTGCCCGTCATCGGCCTGCTGGTGGGCAGCCCTGGCGAGCGGTTGCTCCGGTTCGTCCACGCGCGCATCGCGCTGCCCGGACTGCCCGGCGTGGTCGATCCCTCACCGCTCGTCAATCCCTCGCATCGATGATCGCCATCAACGCTCTCTCGAAATCGTTCGGTCGCCATCGCGTCCTCGACGGGCTCGATCTCGACGCGGCACCGGGGCAGGTGACATTGCTCGTCGGCGCCAACGGATCCGGCAAGACGACGACGCTGCGCGTACTGTGCGGACTGTCGCGCCCCGACGGCGGGCGCGTGACGATCGGCGGCGCCGACATCGTCTCGGCGCGCGACGCGGCACTGGCGCACCTGGCGTTCCTGCCGCAGTCGCCGCGGTTCCACGATCGCCTCAGCGTCGGCGAGATCCTCGACTTCTATGCGCGGCTGCGCGGCGCCGGGCGGGCGCGGGTGTCAGACGTCGCGTCGCAGTGGGGGCTGGACAATGCGCTGGCGCAGCCGACGGGCCGGCTGTCCGGCGGCACGCGGCAGCGGCTGGCGCTGGCGGTGCTGTCGTTACCCCAGGCCCCTGTCCTCGTCCTCGACGAACCGGGACTGAGCCTGGACCCGGATTGGCGTCGATTTCTCCACGCGGAACTGCACGCGGCGGCGCGGCGGGGAACGACGGTGCTCGTGGCGACGCACCTGCTCGGTGAATGGGAAGGACAGGCAGACAGGTGTCTCGTGCTCGAGCAGGGCCGCGTGGCGCGTGAGCTGCCGCCCGGACGCCTGCGCGAGGTGTTCCCGTTCTCGCTCCCCCATGTCGTTCGTTCGAACGCGAGTTGATCGAGGCCCGTCATGAGCACCGCATCGCGCGCCATCGTCACGGCCTCGTTCAGGCGAGAGGTCGCCGAACACAGGCTGAATCGCTTCCTTCATGTGCATCTGGCGCTGTCGGCGGTCATCGGCCTGCTGCCGTTGTTCACGCCCGACGCGATCGTGCGCGCCGCGCCGGCGTGGGCACTGCAGGGCGTGTTGTACTGCCTGTCGCTGTCGGCGTTGCTGCTCGGCCTGAGTGCCGCGCAGGGCGACGCCGACGAATTCCCGCTGCTGTTCACGCAGCCGATGTCGCGGGGCACGTGGCTGGTGGGCAAGGTCGCCGCGCTCGCGGCGCTCATCTGTCCGGCCGCGTGCCTGCTGGTGCTGCCCGCCGCGCTGATGGGTGGCGCGTCCGTCGTGCTGCTGTCGATCGCGCTCGCGTCGGCAGGCGTCTGCCTCGCGATGGCGCTCATCGGCCTGGCCGTCGGATTCTGGGTGCGCGACCACGTGCGCGGGTTGCTCGTGGCGCTCGGCGTGTGGTTCACGATGCTGTTCGGCACGGACCTCGTGCTGCTCGCGCTGTCTGGCGCACCGGTCGTGCACCAGTGGCCGAGCGCGTTCGTGCTGCCGCTGATGGTGAATCCGCTCGATGCGTTGCGCGTCACGGTGCTGTTCGGCTTCGAGCAGACCGCACCGGCAGGCGTCGGCGTCGGACGGATCGCCGCATGGTGGCTCGCCAATGGCGGCCTGTGGCTGGGGCTGGTGCTGACCGGCTGGATGGCGATGGCCTTCGGCGTCGGCCTGGCCGGCGCTCGTCGTCGCGTCGATCTCTGACGGAGAGAGGTCTGGCCCGGCCTTCGACTCCGCTCAGGCCGCCCCGAGCTGGCCGAAGGGCGAGGGCCGACCCTACGTTGCCTACTCGTCGTCGCTGCCGGCGAGATCGAGGAGCCGTTGTTGTGACTTCACGAGCAGGAGCCGCTTGCGCGTCTCGATCAGGCCGCGTGCCTGCCATTGCGTGAGCGTGCGACTCACGGTGTAGAGCGTGGTGCCGGTGAGATCCGCGAGCTCCTGTCGCGTGAGCGGCTGCGTGATGAGCACGCCATCGGCCGTGCGTTCGCCGCATTGGCGCATGAGGCGCAGCAGCGTGTGCGCCAGCCGCGGCCCGACGCGCGCCGTTGTCAGCTCCCTGACGCGCGTGAGCGCGTCGGTCATGTGCGTGGCCATCTCGCGCATGACGTTCACGCTGACCTGCGGCGTCTCGGCGACGAGCGATGCGACCGTCTCGCGTGTCCAGCACCGCACGACGGTCGGCTGCGTGGCGATTGCCGTTACGGGATAGGGCGCCGCACCAAGCAGCACCACGCCGCCGAACGGCTCTCCCGGGCTCACGAAACGGACGATGAGCTCGGTGCCCTCGGCGGTGACCTGCAGCACCTTCAGGAAGCCCGACTCCACGAGTACGAGATGCCGTGCCGGCTCGCCCTGACGCGCGAGGGTCTCTCCGCGTGCGAGCTGCCGCGTGGCGGACTGACCCAGCCAGAGCGCCCGCTCGGCGTCGGTCAGGCCGTCGAAGATCCGTGAGCGCGTGAGAGCGTCAGCCGGTGCCATCGCGCAACAGGGTATGGCCGGCAACGGGCAACCGGCAACCGGACGGGCACCGGGCAGCGGGCACCGGGCACCGGAATCTGCTGACGAAGCGCACGGGCTTCAGCACTGACCGCCGGATGAATCCGGCGGCTACAGTGGCAAAGCACCGTCTTCCGGTACCCGGTGCCCGGCTGTTTTGCGCTGGCGCAACGACTGTCGCTTTTCGCCACGGTACTTTCGCGAACATGGTGATTTCTTCCGACACGACTGTTGCCGACATCGCGACGTACGCTCCTGCGACCATCAGCGTGTTCCAGCGCTACCACATCGACTTCTGTTGTGGCGGGCGCGTGCCGTTGCGGGACGTGTGCGCAGACCAGGGTCTCGACGCCGACGCCATCCTCGACGAGTTGCGCGCCGTGGCGTCGCCCGGTTCCGAGGAGCCGAAGTGGACGGACGCCACGATGACCGAATTGATCGGGCACATCCAGCGGCGCTATCACGAGCCCCTGCGCGACGAGCTCCCGCGGCTCGACGCCATGCTCGACAAGGTGGTGAGCCGGCACGGCGCGCACCTGCCTGACGTGCTGCTCCCGCTCCAGGCGACGTTCAAGTCGCTGGAACAGGAACTGCTCGAGCACATGCACAAGGAAGACCGCGTGCTGTTCCCCGCGATCGTCACGCTCGAGGGCGCCGGCGACACCGACGCCGCCACGATTCCCGCGGCGCGCCTGGTGGCACCGATCGCCGTCATGGAAGCGGAACACGAGTCGGCGGGCGAGGCCCTGCAGGTGCTGCGGCAGCTCACCGGTGGCTACGCGCCGCCCGACTGGGCGTGCCCCACGTTCCGCGGGTTGTACTACGGGCTCGCGCAACTCGAGGCGGACATGCATCGCCACGTCCCCCTCGAGAACCACGTGCTCTTCCCGCGTGCCGCGCGCGCGGCACGACAGCGCGCCTGACGCGACAGCCTGTGCCTGAGCGCCCGGTTGCCGGTTGCCCGTTGCCGGCTAATACCGCCCGTAGATCTCGAGCGCCTTCTGTATCGACTTCTCCTGGCGGATGAGCGGGATCATCTTCGACTCGCGCGCGTCGTAGTCCTTCAACAGGGCCACGACCTGCGTCGCGGCGGCGTACGGCACCACGACCACGCCGTCCGCGTCGCCGACGATGAAGTCGCCGGGCGTGACGAGGACGTCGCCGCAGCGGACTGGTGTCTGCTTGGACACGGCGACCATGCGGCCCACAGACGTGGCGGGGCTGATGCGGCGGGCGAACACCTGATGCCCGATCTCGCGCAGTTCGGTCACGTCGCGCACGGCGCCGTCGACGATCGTCGCCTCGATGCCGCGCACCTTGGCGGTGGTCGCCATCAGGTTGCCGAGCGCGGCGATCTCCACGCCGCCCTCCATCACGTACACGAGCACGCTGCCCGCCGGGGCCTCGTCGAGCACCTGCATGTGATAGTTCGGATACGTCTTCGTGTCCGAGCGCAGGACGGGCCGCATCACGGTCGTCCAGGCGCGCCCGACGATCTTGCCCGGGCTGATCGGCTTGACGTCTGACGACATCCACCCGCGTGCGCCAGTGGCCGACTCCACGGCGTCCGCGATGTTGCCGGTGCTGTTCTCGGGCCGGCGCAGCGCGGCGATGACCTCGGTGTCTGGCATGGCGGGACCGGCCTGCGCCGCAGGCGTCTGCGTCGCGGCAGCCTGCGTGGCGGCCAGCGGCGCACGGGCTGTCGACGATGTGGTGAGGACGGGGATGACCAACGCGGCGACGGCCACCGCGGCGAACGAACGGACGGACATGAGCAAGAGCCTCCTGTGCGTGTGCTATAACACGCCTCATCGGTCCCGGCCACGGTGAACGGGTGAATTGGTCCATGCCCGTACGCGCCAGCGCTCAGGTGACCCGACGCGCGCGTCCGCGAGGAGACCTCCGTTGTCCAGCCGTTCCAGAGTCCTGATGCTCGCCGCCCTCGCGGGCGTGGGTGCCTTGTGCGCCGCGCCCGCGATGGCCCAACCCTACTCGCTGCTCATCAAGGGCGGCCACGTGATCGACCCGAAGAACGGGCGTGATGGCGTGATGGACGTGGCGGTGGCCGACGGCAAGATCGCCGTCGTCGCGGCGTCCATCGATGCCGCGCAGGCACGCCGCGTGGTGGATGCCTCGGGCCTCTACGTGGTGCCCGGTCTCATCGACCTGCACGCGCACGTGTTCTTCGGCACCGAGCCCGACGCGTATCTGAGCAACGGCCTCGTGGCGGTGCCTCCCGACAGCCACTCGTTCCGCGCCGGCCAGACCACGCTGGTGGATGTCGGTGGCGCGGGCTGGCGCAACTTCGGCCAGTTCAAGACGCAGGTGATCGACACCTCGCGCACGCGCGTCCTCTCATTCCTCAACATCGTCGGCGCGGGGATGCGCGGCGGGCCCGCGGAGCAGAATCTCGGCGACATGGACGCCAAGCTGACGGCCATGCGGATCAGGCAGCACCGGAATCTCATCGTCGGCATCAAGGTGGCGCACTACAGCGGCCCCGAATGGGATCCCGTCACGCGCGCCGTCGAAGCCGGTACCGACGCGGGCGTGCCCGTGATGATCGACTTTGGCGGGCACACGCCGCCGCTCTCGCTCGACGAGCTCCTCAACAAGCGCCTGCGCCCTGGCGACATCCTCACGCATGCCTACGCGCACGTCGCCGGCAGGCAGCCGATCGTGAACGAGCAGGGGCAGGTCGAGCCGTACGTCGTCGCGGCACGCAAGCGCGGCGTGATCTTCGACGTGGGCCATGGTGGCGGGAGTTTCCTGTGGCGTCAGGCCGTTCCGGCGACCAGGCAGGGGTTCTACCCGGACGTGATCAGCACCGACCTGCACACCGGCAGCATGAACGCCGGCATGAAGGACATCCTCAACGTGATGTCGAAGCTGCTGAACCTCGGGATGCCGTTCAACGACGTGATTCGCGCGAATACGTCCAGGCCCGCCGAGATCATCAAGCGCGACGACCTCGGACACCTCGGCGTGGGCACCGAAGCCGACATCGCCGTGCTCGGGCTGCGCAAGGGACAGTTCGGGTTCATCGACTCTTCGGGTGCGCGGATGGACGGCACGCAGAAGCTCGAATGCGAGCTGACGGTGCGCGCCGGACAGGTGGTGTGGGATCTGAACGGCCGAGCGGCGCAGGACTGGACGAAGGTCCCCGTGGTGCCGCCCGGCACGCGCGGGGGGCGCGCGCGGCAGTGAGCGTGCCGGAACACCGGGCACCGGGCAGCGGGCACCCGGCACCGGACACTGCACACCGGGCACGGCGTCTCGGGAACCGTCGCATCACGCGTGGCGCTCTGGTGCTGGCGTTCGGCGTGGCCGGCTGCACTGCGGCCGCCCCTCCATCCGTGCACGCGCAGTCGTCGTCGACGCGTCGCGTGGTGCGGCCCGCGGGCGCGCCTGCCGATCGCCCGTACTCGCCGGGCATCATGGTCGGCGGCACGCTCTACATCTCCGGGCACCTCGGAACGCCTGGCGATGGCCCCGCGCCGCGGGACATGAAGGCGCAGACGCGGCAGGCGATGGAAGGTGTGGGGGCCGTGGCCCAGGCGGCCGGCCTCGGCTACGAGCACCTGGTGAAGTGTCACGTGTACCTCGCGAACATGGACGACTACGCGGCCATGAACGAGGTGTACGGGTCGTATTTCCGCGATCGCGTGCCGGCGCGCACGACAGTGCAGGCGGCGGGGCTGCCCGCCGGCGCCGGCGTCGAGATCGCGTGCATCGCGTACGCCGATCTCGCGGGCATCTCCGTGGTGCGTCCGCCGGCGGGGGCGTTGCCCGCGCCGCTCGGCCCTTACTCGCCAGCCGTGTGGGCGGGCGACACGCTCTACGTGTCGGGCATGGGTGGCCAGGATCCGGCGACCAGGGCGGTGGGCGAGGCTGTCGAGGCGCAGGTCGCGCAGACGGTGGCCAACATCACGACCACGCTCAAAGCGGCAGGACTCGGACCTGCCGACGTCGGCTGGATGCAGGCCTACGGCACCCGCGCGTCGGAGATCGACGCGATTACCGCCGCGATCGGCAAGGTGACAGACGCACCACGTGGTGCCGTGGTCGTCCCGGCGTTGCCCGGGCCGATCCGAGCCGAGCTGACGTTCGTGGCCGTCAAGCCGTCGTCAACAGGCCGCACGGTGCGCATGGATGCGATCGCGGTACCTGGCGGCGATGTCGCCGCGCAGGCACGCGAGGCGTTCAAGCGACTCGGCACGCTGTTGCAGCAAGGGAAGTCGTCGTTGCGCGACGTGGCGCTGGTCACCGTGTACCTGAGCGACCTCTCGGACATGCCGGCGATGAACGCCGTGTTCACGGAAGTCTTTCCATCAGATCCGCCCGCGCGCGTCACCATCCAGGTGCAGCCGCAGGGTGCGGAACGTATTCGCGTGGCACTGGTTGCCGCGCAGTGAACGAAACGGAGACCACGATGTTGACGCGACGGACGTTCTTCGAACGCCTTTCTTCGATCCCTGTCGTCGGCGGCCTGCTCGGCGGTGGCGTGACGGCCGCTGCCGCGGCGCCTGCGCGCCGTGACTACTTCAAGGAACTCGGCGTCAAGCCGTTCATCAACGCGGCGGGCACGTTCACCGACATGACCGCCTCGCTGATGCCGCCCGAGGTGATGGACGCGATCAACTACGCGTCGAAGAACTTCGTGTACCTCAACGATCTGCACGACAAGGTGGCCCTGCGGATCGCGGAGCTCGTGAAGGCAGACGCGGCGATGGTGTCCTGCGGCGCGGCGTCGGCGATGACGCTCGGCACGGCAGGCATCCTCACGGGGCTCGACCGGAAGAAGATCGTCGACCTGCCGAACCTCACGGACATGAAGACGGAAGTCATCATGCAGAAGTCGCATCGCTTCGGGTACGACCACGCGATCCGCAACTGCGGCGTGTCGATCGTCGAGGTCGAGACGGTTGCCGATCTCGAACGGGCCGTCTCGCCCAACACGGCGATGATGCTCTTCTACAACAACAACAATTCGGTGGGGCAGATCCGAGACGAGGAGTTCGTGCGCCTCGGGAAGAAGCACGGGATCCCCACGATGAACGACTGCGCGGCCGACGTGCCGCCCGTCGAGAACCTGTGGAAGTACACCGCGATGGGCTTCGACCTCGTCGTGTTCTCCGGCGGCAAGGGCATCTGCGGCCCGCAGAGCGCGGGATTGCTGCTCGGCCGCAAGGACCTCATCGCGGCCGCCCGCGCCAACGCGTGGCCCAACGGCAACGCCATCGGTCGCGGGATGAAGGTGAACAAGGAGGAACTGCTCGGGATGCTTGTGGCACTCGAGCGTTTCATCAAGCTCGATCACGTGGCGCAGGAAAAGGAGTATCAGCGCCGCGCCGACGTCATCCTGAAGGCCGTGAGCGGGCTGAAGGGCGTCACGGCGGCGGTCACGGTGCCGGAAGTCGCCAACCACGTGCCGCACGTCCAGATCAAGCTCGATACGGCCACGGCCGGCATCACGGGACGCGAGGTCTCGCGACGTCTGCGTGAAGGCACGCCGTCCATCGGCGTGCGCTCCGGCGAAGAACTGCTGATCGGCGTGTGGATGATGAAGCCAGGCGAAGAGAAGATCGTCGCCACGCGCCTGCGCGAGGTCCTGAGCGGAAAGGCGTAGAAAGTGAGGCCAGGGTATCAACCCCTGGCCTCACTTCCCATTCGTCAGATGGAGCGAACGGTCCCGCCATGGCGCGTCAGCGCGGCGGCGGAAACCCGTTGGTCTACGTCGTGGCGATGCAGTCGATCTCGACGAGCGACTTGCCCGGGACGCCGCCGTAGCACGCGACCGTGGTGCGCACCGGCGGATTGGGGCCGAACCGGCCGCGGTAGACCTCGTTCATCCCGTCGTAGTCCTGCAGGTCGTGCAGGTACACGTTCACCTTCAGGACCTTGTCCATCGAGGACCCGGCCTTCTTGAGTTCGGCCTCGAGTGAGTCGAGCACGGCCTTGGTGTGCACCTTGATGTCACCGGCCTCGTGATAACCCTTGCCGGCGATGAACACGAGTCCGCCGTGCACCCTGCCGCCCGAGAACAACGGCGCCTGCCGTGGCGCGGCCGCCTGCTGGGCCTCATCAGGGATGGTGACGATGCCGTTGGCGTCGGTGGTCGAGGCGTGGGCCCGGCCGCCGAACACGCCGGCGACTGTGGCGCCGGCTGCGGCGAGCAGGGAGCGGAACGCGGAACGGCGAGAGGGATCGGGCTGGGTGACTGGCACTGTCGTGACTCCGTTCGAGTGGGGGTGGGTGATGGGCGGCGCACGCGCCGCAACACGCCCGGAGGATAGCGACTCACCCGCGCGAGGGCAAGCCATCGTCACTCTCGGATGGACAAGCGCGGCGATTTCGATTACGTTTGGCGCCTCTGTGAGAGTGAAACGCCGTGTACGAATTCGGCGTAACCGTTCCAATGAGTGACCGGTCACGTCGAGCCCATGGGCGCAAGGCGCCGCATATCGTCCACCGCGAAATCTACTGGCTGCCTGGAGGTTGCCGCGTGATTCGAGTCATCTTCTCTACTCTTCTTGCCCTGACGCTGTCGTCACCCGCCTTCGCGCAGCTCGCCTCGCAGACAGGCCTGATCGGCACCGTCACAGACTCGGGCGGTGGCGTCCTGCCGGGCGCCACGGTCACGGCCGTGAACCTCGGCACGCAGGCAACGCTGAGCGGCGTGACCAACCAGGCGGGCGTGTACCAGTTCAACGCGGTACCGCTCGGACAGTACGAGATCACCATCAGCCTCCAGGGCTTCCAGAGTTTCAAGGCTACCAACATCCTCGTCACCGGCAACGCCGTCGTGCGCCAGGATGCGGTCCTCGGCGTGGGCGACCTCACCGAGACCATCACGGTCGAGGCGTCCAACACGACGATTCAGACCGACAGAGCCGCCGTCTCGCAGACGGTGGAGGCTCGCGCCGTGGTCGACCTGCCGTCGAGCGGGCGCAACGTGTGGCAGTTTGCCGCCACCACGCCCGGCGTGCTGCGCGGCAACACCACCGACATCGGGCTGTCGTTCCGCGGTGCCGGCCAGCGCGAGATCCAGAACAGCCTCACCATGGACGGCATCAACGCGACGTCGAACCTGCTGGCGATGACCAGCATGCGTCCGATGGCCGACGCCGTCACCGAAGTACAGGTCCAGACGGGCAGCACGTCGGCCGAGTACGGCTCGTACCTCGGCGTGCACGTCAACGTGGTGACCAAGGCGGGCACGAACACGTTCCACGGATCGCTGTTCGAGTACTTCCAGGACAGTGCGCTCGAGAGCCGTGGGTACTTCGACAACCCGAACCTGCCCGAGCCGCCCAAGCGCAGCAACCAGTTCGGCGTGCAGTTTGACGGCCCCGTCATCATTCCCGGCCTCTACAACGGCACGAACAAGACCTTCTTCATGGCGGCCTACGAGGGGCTGCGTTCCAACCGCCAGACGACGCCGATTACCTCGGTGCCCACCGAGCGCATGCGCCGCGGTGACTTCAGCGAGATCGCCACGCAGATCGTCAACCCGATCACGAAGGTGCCGTACGCGGGCAACCAGATCCCGCAGTCGCAGCTCTCGGCGCAGGCGCTGCGGCTCCTCAGCTACTACCCGCTGCCGAACCTGCCTGGGACGGCCAACGGCACGGGCAACAACTACCAGGGCACGGTGCTCACCGAGAGCAACATCGATCAGTTGCTGATGCGGGTGGACCAGAACCTCGGCAACGACGGGCGCCTGTACGTGCGCTACAACTGGGTCGACGCCTTCGACGGCTTCGGCGCCGTCATCCCGACGGCGGGCCTCTACCAGCCCCGCAAGAACTACAACACGCTGGTCTCCTATCAGCAGACGTTCTCGCCCACGCTGCTCAACGACTTCCGCGTCGGCTATCACCGCATCACGTTCGACTCGTTGAACAACCTCACGCTCGCCGGCGAGTCGTCGGCAGGCTCCAACCTCGGCATCCCGGGCTTTGACGGCGACGTGCGGTACGACAACCCCGGCATTCCCTCGATCGGCGTCACCGGCTTCGGCGGACTCGGCAACGGCGGCACCAACTGGTACCAGTTCGACACGACGTTCCAGTTGTCCAACGTGCTGTCGTGGACCAAGGGCCGGCACAACATCCGTACCGGGTTCGACCTGCGCAAGATGGCCACGGGGCGCAAGGCCGCCAACAGCCCACGCGGGGCGTTCAGCTTCAATGGCGGCATGACAGGCTACGCGATGGCCGACTTCATGACGGGCATCCCGTTCACCGTCGGTACCCCGGTCGATCAGGTGCAGGGCGACGTGGGGCAGTGGCGCAATGGCTTCTTCATCAACGACGTGTGGCAGGCGTCGCGCCGCATGACGGTGAGCCTCGGCCTTCGCTACGAGCGCAACACGCCCGTACGGACCTATGAAGGTCTGGCGTCGATGCTCGACGCGTCGCAGACGCAGATCATCCCGACGTCCTTCCCCTCCAGGGGCTTCGAGTTCCACGAGCCGAACAACAAGGACTGGGGGCCGCGCGTGGGCGCCACCTACCGGCTCACCGAGAAGACGGTGCTGCGCGCGGGCTGGGGCATCTACTACAACCCGAACCAGATGAACTCGTTCACGTTCCTCACGAACAATCCGCCGATCGCGGCCGAGTTCACGTTCACCAACAACACGACGGCACCGACGCTGTCGTTCGAGCAGCCCTTCGGCCAGGTCGGTCCCGGCGGGCCGCCGAACATGATCACGCCGAACCGGCACCTGCCCAACGCGCGCAAGAACCAGTGGAGCCTCGACCTCCAGCACGAGCTCTTCGGCAGCACCGTCGTCGAGGTGCAGTACCTCGCGTCGCGCACGAAGAACCTCGATCGCAGCTACTACAACAACGATCCCCTGCCTGGACCTGGCGCGGTCGATCCGCGTCGTCCGAACCAGTTGTTCCGGCAGATCCGGACCATCCAGAACGACCTCGTCGCCAACTACGACGCGGTGAGCCTCGTCGCGCGTCGGCGCATGACCAAGGGCCTGCTGCTCAACGCGCACTACACGTGGTCGCGCACGCGCGACATGGCCACGCATTCCAACGGCGGCGGCCAGACGATGAACCAGTACGACAAGTGGGCCGACTACGGTCCGGCCAACTGGGACGTGCCCCATCGCCTCGTGGTCAGCTACGTGTGGGACATGCCGTTCTTCCGCGAGAGCGACAACGTCCTGCTGCGCGGCGTGCTCGGCGGGTGGCAGATCGGTGGCGTGACCACGATCCAGAGCGGCACGCCGATCAACGTGCTGATTCAGCCCGACCGCGCCAACGTCGGTCGTGGCGGGCAGCGTCCGATGCTGGTCAACAGCGGCGTCGCGCTCAACTGCCAGGCGAATCCGAATGGTGTCGGACTGGTCAACTGTATCGACCCGGCCGCCTTCGCGCTGCCAGACCTCTACACGTTCGGGAACACGCCACGCAACTACCTGCGCGGGCCGAAGTACAGCCAGACCGACGTCTCGTTCATGAAGAACATCGCCACCGGCGGCCGTTCGCGTATCCAGCTGCGCGCGGAGGTCTTCAACCTGTTCAACCAGGTGAACTGGGGCAATCCCGGCGCCACGCTCGGCACCGCGGCATTCGGCGTCATCTCGTCGGCAGACACGATGCGCCGCGCCGAACTCGGCGTGAAGTTCCTCTTCTGAGGTCGCTCTCGCAGGAACGGCACTCCATGTGCCGTTCCTGCCTCTCTTCCTGCATTCCCCGCATTCGGCATTCCCGGCATCCCCATGTTCACCCGACGTGACGCGCTCCGTGCCCTCAACGCGCTGGGGCTCGGCGCGGCGGTGCCCGCGGGCGCGGCTGCACAGGGCGTGTCGCGTGCGCCTGCCGTCGCGCCGGCCGGCGGCGATCTCTACGCCGGTCTCGGTGTGCGTCCGCTCATCAACGCGCGTGGCACGCTCACCATCATCGGCGGGTCGATGGAACTGCCCGAGGTCCGCGTCGCCAAGTCGGTGGCCAACCAGCAGTACGTCCACATCGAGGAACTGATGGAAGCCGCGGGCGCGAGACTCGCGGAGCTCACCGGTGCCGAGTGGGGCATGGTGAGTTCGGGCTGCGCCGCGGCGATGTCGCATGCGACGGCTGCGTGCGTCGCAGGCGGCAACCCCGACCTGCACGTGCGCATCCCCGATCTTCGGGGCTTCGCGCGCACGGAGGTCATCATCCCCGGGCATTCGCGCAACGTGTACGACGCCGCGATCCGCGCCGTGGGCGTCTCGATCGTCGAGGCGAACACGCCCGCCGAACTCGAACGGGCGATCGGCCCGAAGACGGCCATGATCTACGTCTTCGCGAACCCGCGGAACGAGACGGGCCCGATGTCGCTCGAAGCCATCGCCGGGATCGCCAGGCCGCACGGCGTGCCGATCATGGTGGATGCGGCGGCCGAGATCCTCACCGTTCCCAACATCCACCTGCAGCGCGGGGCCACGCTCGTCGGCTACAGCGGCGGCAAGATCCTGCGCGGCCCGCAGAGCGCGGGGATCCTGCTCGGCCGCAAGGATCTCGTGAAGGCCGCGTGGATCCACAGCGCCCCGCATCACGGCTACGCGCGATCGATGAAGGTCGGGCGTGAAGAAGTGATCGGCATGCTCGTGGCCGTCGAGCGCTGGGTGACGGGCGATCGTGCCGCCGAGTGGGCCGAGTGGGTGCGTCAGGCCGATGTCATCGCGCAGGCGGCCGAACGCATCGCCGGCATCACGGCCATCGTCGCGCGCGAGGCGCGCGAGGACCGCTCGAACCGCAGCCCGCGCGTGACGCTGCGGTGGACGGCCGCGGAGATCGGTCTCACCGGACAACAGGCGTCCGCGCAGCTCTACGAGGGCGAACCGCGGATCGCCGTGGGCGGGGCCTCGGGCGCGCGCGAGGGCATGGCCGGCGACACGGGACTCTCACTGAGCACGTCCATGCTCGCGCCTGGCGACGAGCGTATCGTGGCGGCGCGGCTCACGCAGCTGCTGTCGGCGCGACGCACGCTCGTGACGCCGCCCGCCGCTGCCGCGCCGAGTGGGGATGCGTCGGGGCAGTGGACCGTGGAAATCGCGTTCGCCGCGTCGCGCACCACGCACGTGCTCCAGTTGCGTCAACAGGGAGCCGCCATCGAGGGATCGCATCAGGGCGACTTCCTGACGCGCGACATCACGGGCACGATGGACGGCGCACGCGTCACGCTCGCCAGCATCGTGACCGAACGCACGGGCGACGCCTTGAGCTATCGTTTCACCGGCGAGCTGTCGGGCCACACGATGTCGGGCACGCTCGACCTCGGGGAATACCGTTCCGCAACCTGGCGAGCTACACGAACCGGAAAGTCGTGATGCCAATGCTTCGTTCCTTCACTCTGTTCTGCCTATGCTGTCTGCCTGCCGTCGCGCACGCCCAGGCACCGGCTCAACCCGCATCAGAGATGTTCGTCTACGTCGGCACCTACACCAATGAGCGGAGCCAGGGGATCTATCGCCTGCGGCTCGACCTCGGCACGGGCACGATCTCGGCGCCGGAACTGGCGGCTGCGGCGACCAATCCGAGCTTCCTCGCGCTCGATCCGTCGCGGACGCATCTGTATGCCGTCAACGAGATCGGCAAGTTCAACGACAAGCCGACGGGAGCCGTGAGTGCGTTCGCCGTCGATGCGGCGACCGGCGCGCTCACGCCCATCAACCAGGAGAGCTCCGGCGGCAGCGGCCCTGCGCACGTGTCGGTCGATCGCGCGGGACGTGCGGTGCTCGTGGCCAACTACGGTGGCGGCAGCGTCGCGTCGCTGCCCATCGGCCAGGGCGGGCGCCTCGAGCCCCCCGCGTCGGTGATGGTGCACCAGGGATCGAGCGTCCATCCCAAGCGGCAGACCAGGCCGTACGGGCACTCGATCAACGTGGATCCCTCGAACACCTTCGCGTACGCCGCCGACCTCGGCACCGACCGCATCTTCATCTATCGCCTCGACCCGACGACCGCGGTGCTCACGCCCGCCGAACCGGCGTTCGCGGCGATCGCGCCGGGATCGGGTCCGCGCCACATGTCGTTCCACCCGAATGGACGCGTCGCGTACGTGATCAACGAACTGGCGATGACCGTCACGGTGCTGAGCCGCGACGCCGCGACAGGCGCGCTCACCGAGGTGCAGACCATCGGCACGCTTCCCGAGGGGAAGGCCATCGATCCGACGTACAGCACCGCCGAAGTCGTGGTCCATCCGTCGGGCAAGTTCCTCTATGGTTCCAATCGGGGGCACGACTCGCTCGTCGTCTATGCGATCGACGAGCAGACAGGTCGACTGACGCTGGTGCAGCACGAGTCCACGCAGGGCAGCATGCCCCGCGGCTTCGGTATCGACCCCACCGGCCGCTATCTCCTCGCGGGTAACCAGCGCTCGGACCTCCTCGTGGTATTCCGCATCGATCCTGCAACCGGTCGCCTGACCTCCACAGGCCAGACCGCTCGCATCGGCTCACCCGTCAGCGTCGTGTTCGTGCCCGTGGCTCGCTGATCGCCATTCGTCATTCATCATTCGTCATTCGCTCTCGTCATGCCTTACCGACATCGCGTCCTGACCATGCTGTTCCTGCTGTCGATGGTCACGTACCTCGACCGCGTGTGTATCGCCGTCGCGGGACCGGAGATGCAGAAGGACCTCGGCCTGTCGCCCTCGCAATGGGGCTGGGTCGTCGGCATCTTCGCGCTCTCGTATGCGTTGTTCGAGATTCCCTCCGGCGCGCTCGGCGATCGCATCGGTCCGCGTCGCGTGCTCACGCGCATCGTGGTGTGGTGGTCGGCGTTCACGAGCCTGACCGGCATGGTCTCGAACTACTACGTGCTGCTGGCCACGCGCTTCGCGTTCGGCATGGGAGAGGCAGGCGCGTATCCAAACAGCTCGTCGAGCATCTCGCGCTGGTTCCCGCAGGCCGAACGCGCGCGCGCGCACGGCACCGTGTGGATGGCGAGTCGCGTCGGCGGTGCACTCACGCCACTGCTCGTCGTGCCCATCGTCGCCGCGTACGGGTGGCGCATGGCGTTCTACCTGTTCGGCTTCATCGGTATCGTGTGGGCCGTGGCCTGGTACTGGTGGTATCGCGACTATCCCACGGAGATGCCGGGCGTGACCGCCGAGGAGATCGCACACATCGGCGATTCATCGGCACGCCGCGAGCATCACGGCCTGCCGTGGGCGTCTGTCGTGAAGAGCCCGAACTTCTGGATCATCCTGCTGATGTACCACGCGTACTGCTGGGGGGCGTATTTCTACGTGTCGTGGATGCCCACGTATCTGCGGCTCGGACGGGGCTTCACCGCCGACGAGATGAAGATCTACGCGATGCTGCCGTTCGTGGCCGGTGCGCTCGGCAACCTGCTCGGCGGCGCGGTGAGCGACGTGCTGGTACGGCGCTCGGGGCTCAGGAACGGCCGTCGCTTCGTGGCCGCCGCGGGACTCGCGGCATCGGCGCTCTGCCTGTTCGGCACCGCCATCGTCGACGACAGACTGATGGCCGTGGCACTGCTGACGCTCGGCTACTTCAGCATGGACTGCATGCTGCCCGTGTCGTGGGCGGTGTGCGTGGACGTGGGGCGCCGTCACGCGGGGGCGATGACGGGCGCGATGAACTCGGCGGGACAGATCGGATCGTTCCTGTCGTCGATCGCGTTCGGCATGCTGGTCGATGCCTTCGGTGGACGCTACGACGTGCCGCTCATCCTGTTCA
The DNA here is from genome assembly GCA_020845575.1 of Acidobacteriota bacterium. Classification (NCBI taxonomy): domain Bacteria; kingdom Pseudomonadati; phylum Acidobacteriota; species Acidobacteriota bacterium. Next base: position 58,698 of record JADLFL010000045.1, read on the forward strand.
GCGGCTGCCTGCTCGTCTCGGCCATCCTCTTCATGCGCATCGACGCGTCTGAGCCGCTGGTTCCCGAGAACGCACCGGCGCAAGAGGTGGGCGCGACGGCGTAAACGCCGCGATATGCGTAGGGGCGACGCATGCGTCGCCCCCGCATCGAATCGGTCACGACGGTTGTACGGGCACCCCTTGCCTGCCCTCTGAAGCTGCGGAGCAGCGGAGGTGGGTGGGTGCCCCTCGTGTCCTGGCTACTCGACGATGAGCTGGCCGACCATGCCGCCCTGGAAGTGTCCGGGGAACGTGCAGATGAACTGATACTTGCCCGCGGCCGGTGCCACGAAGTCGACCGTGACGCTCTCACCGCCGCCTGCCAGACCCGACGCGACGATGATCTGCGGCTTCGACTTGGCCGACACGTAGTTGGTGTCGCGCGCGGTGGCACCGGCGGTGGCCACCGCCAGTGCGTCGGTGCCGGCCTTGAGCAGCACGAAGTTGTGCGCCATCGCCATCTTCGGCATGGCACTCGTCGTCTTCAGCGTGACCTTGACCTTGTCACCCGCCTTGACGCGGATGATGGCCGGCGCGAACTTCATGTTGTCCGTGCCGGTGAGCGTGAAGGTCTTGGCACCGGCGGCAGCCTTGGGGGCGGCCTTGGGGGCGGCCTTGGCTTGAGCGAGGACGAGCGCGGGCGAGAGCGTCAGCGCAACGGTGCACATCATGGCGCACAGAGAGTGACGGGACATCGATACAATCCTTTGGAAGAGGACATGTGGGCGAGCCCAGATGGCGCGCCACACGAGTGGCGGCCGACACGGCACGCCACCGCTTATCCTACTCGAAAAACGGCACGTCGGCTGCCGCCGGACGCCGTGACTGGAGAAGTGTCATGAAGAGCATCGTCGCCGTCGTCGCTCTCGCAGGCGTTGCGATCGGTAGCGCGTCGGCTGCCGAGGCGCAGGGGCAGCGCGGCATGGGCGGGATCGTAGGCATCACGGTCTATCAGGACCGTGATTTTCGCGGACGCAACGCCAACTTCCGCAACGATGTGCCGGACCTGCGTGCCTCGGGCATGAACGATCGCATCGTCAGCTTCCAGATCGCCGCAGGCGAGACGTGGGAGGTCTGCGAGCACGAGTTCTACAGAGGGCGCTGTCAGGTGTTCTACGGAGTCGAGCGGGACCTGCGTCAGCGCGGGTGGGCGCGCACCATTTCGTCGATGCGACGTGTCGGTGGGAGTGGTGGCGGCTGGGGCGGCGGTGGAGGCGGCGTGTACCCGCCGGGGCGTCCGGAGCCGCCGATGGGGCAGGGCGGCCTGACGTTGTTCGCCAATCGCAACTACGGCGGTGCGAGTCGTACGCTCATGGGCCCGGTGGCCGATCTGCGGTCGCTTGGTTTCCACGACCGGGCCGAAAGCCTGCGCCTTGCGCCGGGGCAGGCGTGGGAGGTCTGTCGCGACATCCAGTTCCAGGGCTGCTACACGGTGACCAGCGACTGGCCGGACCTGGCGCGGCTCGGCAACAACCTGCGCAACCAGATTTCTTCGGCGAGACCCGCCTTCCGGCCTGGTGGTGGCTGGCCTGGCCCGGCGCCATGGCCAGGCCAGGGCACCGGACCGGTGGTCCCGGGCGCAGGCCGCATCGTGCTCTATGCGGGCATGAACTTCTCGGGCCGTTCGCAGCAGTTGCTCGGCACCGACACGCGTATCCGCATGAGCAACGTCCAGAGCGTGCGCGTGTTCGGCGGCAACTGGTACCTCTGCGAAGACGACAACTTCCGCGGCAGGTGTACGACGGTCAGCGGCGAGGTGATGAATCTGCGATCGCTGGGACTGCCACGCGTCCGTTCGGCCCGCCCTGCCGGGGGACCGTACTGACGAGTCGAATGGCTACTTGACCTGGGTGTAGGCGAAGACCGTTTCCGTGAGTTTGCCGTTGGCGTTGCGGGCGACGATGATGTCGAGGGCGTCGGGCGCCTTGCGCGTGAAGGTGACGCGCGACGGATTCGGTCCCGTCCCTTCGAATACAGCCGTCCGTCCTTCGACCTTCACGAGCCTGTGGTTCACCGACTCGGCCTGCGGCTGACGTCCCGCGAGGCCGGGGCCCGGTGCGAAGTGCTTGATGCGCAGCACGAGTCCGTCGCCTTCCTGCTCGATCGCGAGCAGCTCGTACAGCCGAGGCTCGGTGCCCTGCACGTTGCGGTACACGGCCACCATCGACGTCGCCGCCGGCGCCATCCAGTGCTGTTCGATATGGCGGTCGCCGAGCGTGCCTGTCCATTGACCGGCGATGAAGCCGACCTGCTGGATGGTGGCGGCGGCCGCGGGTGCCGTCCCGATGGCGGCGTCCTGGGCAACTGACGGCGAAGCAGCCAGCAGCACGAGGAGTGCGGCTGGCCCGAGCAGACGAGAGAGGGTAGAGAGCGTCATGTCGCCCGACATGGTATCGCGGGACTGACGGTCCCACGCCGCTACAACCTGCAGATGAGCAGCTCCCGCTCGTACACCATTTCCTTCGGCAGGTGCGAGTGCAACTGGAGGAACAGTTCCTCGTGCTCCATCACCTCGCGACGCCATTGCACGGGATCGACCGACTGGAGCTGTTCGAACTGCGTCTCCGAGAACGAAAGCCCGCGCCAGTCGATGTCCTGGTAGCGCGGCATCCAGCCGAGCGCCGATTCGCGCGTGGGGACGCGGCCGCGCACGCGATCGACGATCCAGCGCAGCACGCGCATGTTGTCGGCGAAACCGGGCCACAGGAAGCGCCCCTGCTCGTCCTTGCGGAACCAGTTCACGTGGAAGATCTTCGGCGTCTCGCTCAGCGAGCGCTGCATCGTGATCCAGTGCCGGAAGTAGTCGCCCATGTGGTAGCCGCAGAAGGGCAGCATCGCCATCGGGTCGCGCCGTACCTTGCCCACCGCGCCCGCGGCGGCGGCCGTTGTCTCCGAGCCCATCGTGGCGCCCATGTAGACGCCAGACGTCCAGTTGAACGCCTGATACACGAGCGGCATCGTCGTCGCGCGCCGGCCGCCGAAGACGATGCCGCTGATCGGCACGCCGAGTGGATCGTTGAAGCCGGGATCGATGATCGGACATTGCGCGATGGGCGCGGTGAAGCGTGAGTTCGGGTGCGCGGCCGTGGCACCCGTCTCGCGCGCGATTTCGGGCGTCCAGCGCTTGCCGCGCCAGTCGAGGCACTCGGCCGGCGGCGTGGGCGTCATGCCTTCCCACCACACGCCGCCCTCGGGCGTGAGCGCCACGTTGGTGAAGATTGTGTTGCGCGCGATGGTGATCATCGCGTTCGGGTTGGTCTGGTTCGATGTGCCCGGCGCCACGCCGAACATGCCCGCTTCGGGGTTGATCGCCCGCAGCACGCCGTCGGCGTCGGGCTTGAGCCATGCGATGTCGTCGCCCACCGTCGACACGGTCCAGCCCTTCATCGCCTTCGGCGGCACGAGCATCGCCAGGTTGGTCTTGCCGCACGCGCTCGGGAACGCGGCGGCCACGTAGGTCTTCTCGCCGTGCGGATCCTCCACGCCGAGGATCAGCATGTGCTCGGCCAGCCAGCCCTCGTCGCGCGCCATCGCCGACGCGATACGCAGGCCGAAGCACTTCTTGCCGAGCAGGGCGTTGCCGCCGTAGCCCGACCCGTACGACCAGATCTCGCGCGTCTCCGGGAAGTGGACGATG
>JADLFL010000046.1 GCA_020845575.1 Acidobacteriota bacterium
ATGGAGATGACCAAGCGCGGCGTGCCCGGCGTGTGGACCTACGGGTTCTACGACGGCTGGACGCCGAACTACATGTTCTTCATCGCGCACACGCACAACGCCATCGGGCGCTTCTACGAAGTGCAGAGCTACGGGCCCGACAACTACGAGGCCCGCGCCGGCGCCACGACCACGAGCCGCGAGTGGTTCAGGCCGAACCCGCCGCTGCCGTCGATCAAGTGGGGGCCGCGCAACAACGTCAACATCCAGCAGTCGGGCATCCTCATCGCGCTGAACCACGTGGCGAAGAACCGCGAGCTGTATCTCGAGAACTACTGGCTGAAGAACAAGCGCGCCGTCGAGGCTGGGCGGACGGGGCCGACCAACGCGTGGGTCATCCCCGCCGCGCAGTACCGCAAGGGTGAAGCCGTCGATGCCGTCACTGAACTGCGGCGTCAGGGACTCGAAGTCCATCGCGCGACGAGCGCGTTCAAGGCCGGCGGCGTCGACGTGGCGGCGGGCGATTACGTGATCCGCGGCGACCAGCCGTATCGCACGCTGGCCGACATGTACTTCGGCGTGCAGAACTTCCCGCCCGCCAACCCCCGTCCGTACGACGACACGGGCTGGACGTTCCAGTACATGCGCAACGTGCAGCTGCGCCCGATCGCCGACGCGTCGATCTTCGACAAGGCGATGGCGCTCCTGACGGCCGACGCCGTCGCGCCCGGCGGAATCGAGGGCACGGGTACTGGCGCGATCGTCGTGGAGCACACCACGGACAACAACCTGATGAAGTTCCGGTTCACGCACGCCAGCGTGAAGATGGACGCCGCCGAGGAGGACTTCCAGGCCGCCGGACGCACGTTCCGCGCCGGGGCGTTCATCGTGTCTGCCGCCGATCGCGCGACGATCGAGCCGACGGTCCGCACGCTCGGGTTGTCGGCATGGGCCGTTGCGGAGATGCCGGCCGTGAAGCGGCACGACCTCGACGTGCCGCGGATCGGCTACGTCCACGCGTGGCAGCGGACGCAGGACGAGGGCTGGGTCCGCGCCGCGCTCGACACGTACGGCGTGCCTTACACGTATTTCGGAGACACCACGCTGCGCCAGGGCGGACTGCGCGCGAAATACGACGTGATCATCTACCCGCACGTCGGCGGTACCGCGCAGGCGCAGATCAATGGCATCCCGACAATCGGCAGCGCTCCTCTGCCCTACAGGAAGACCGACAAGACGCCGCACCTCGGCGCGCTCGATCAGGCAGACGACATCAGGGGCGGCATGGGGATGGAGGGCCTGCTCGAGCTCGTGAAGTTCGTCCGCGAAGGCGGTACGCTCATCACTGAGGGCGCGACGTCGATCATCCTGCCGGAGTTCGGCCTCGTGAACGGCCTCACCGTCGAGCGGCCGGCAGGCCTCTTCGCGCGCGGGTCGATCATGAAGAGCGCGTGGACCGATCGGAAGAGCCCGATCGCGTACGGCTTCCAGGACAAGACGCTGCCCGTCTACTTCAATCAGGATCCGGTGCTGAGCGTTGGCGGAGCGGCCGGCGGCGGGTTCGGTGGCGGTGGTGCGACTGCCGCCACTGGACAGAACACGACGCCGATGGCCAACTCTCCGGTGCGGACCGTGCCGCTCGAGCCGGAAGAGAAGCGCGACGCACGACCGCAGGCTGACGCGGCAGAGGAATTCCGTCAGATGGCGCGCAGGTTCGGCGCCAACATCGACGATTCGCGCCCGCGGACCGTGCTCACGTTCCCGCGCAACGCCGACGACATGCTGCTCTCCGGCACGCTCGCCGGTGGTCAGGCCCTCGCCGGACGTGCGCAGGTCGTCGACGCCTCGATGGGCAAGGGCCATCTCGTGATGTTCGCCATCCGCCCGTTCTGGCGCTGGCAGACCCAGGGCACCTTCTTCCTCGGCTTCAACGCGATCCTGAACTGGAACGACCTCGACGCGGGGAAGACGAGGGAAAAGTGACGGCAACGGGCAACCGGCAACGGGCAACCGGTTGCACGAGACGGCATTCGACATTCGGCATTCGGCATTACGATCCTTCCGGTGATCACGGTGCCCGAAACCCTCCGAACTGCCATCGCGGCGCACGCGCGGGACGACTATCCGGATGAGTGCTGTGGCCTGCTCCTCGGGACGTTCAGCGGTGACGACAGGACCGTGATGGCGGTGGAGCCCCTGGGCAATGCGCGCGAGGATGCGGCGCGGCACCACAGGTTCCTGATCGGTCCCGACGAGATGCGACGCGCGGACAGCGATGCCCGCGCGCGCGGTCTCGACATCGTCGGGATCTATCACTCGCATCCGGATTGCCCGGCCGTACCGTCGCAGTACGACATCGACCACGCCTGGCCGACGTACTCCTACGTCATCGTGGCGGTGTCGGACGTGGCGATCACCGACATGCAGTCGTGGCGCCTGCGCGACGACCGCACCACCTTCGACGCGGAACCCATCGAGTGAGCGGGCCGGGCTTGCCCGGCCCGCTCACCTTCCGTTCGTCAGCGCGGCGCGTGCCAGGAGCTGAAGTCCCTGGCATCCATCACGACAGATCTCTCCACAGGGCGTTCAGGCGCTCGGCGGCGATACGGGCGTCGAAATCGCGTTCGACGCGACGGCGCGCATTGGCGATGTAGCGATCACGTTCGCGCAGGGCGGCGACGATGCGATCCGCAACGTTCGCGGCGCGCTCACTGGCGCCGAACAGCAGCCCTTCCTGCTGCTCCGGATCGATGAGGCTCTCGTAGCCCGTCGAGCGGTGCGCCACGACCAGCGCACCGGTGGCCATCGCCTCCAGCCCCACCATCCCGAGAGACTCGTTGCGCGAGCCGACGAGCACCACGTGCGCCTGTCGATAGAGGTCCGCGATGTCGCGCGTGAACGGCTGCCAGCTCACGTCAGCCGATGCGGCGACGCGGTCGCGCACCTCGTCGCAGTAAGCGGGGTCGCTGCCGCAGGCCCCGACGATCGTCAGGCGGCAGTCCAGATGCGCGCGCAACTCGCGGAAGATGTCGAGCACGCGCAACTGCCCCTTCGCCGGCTCGACGCGTCCCACACACAGGCACATCGTCTCCGCCCCATCGCCTCTCGCGCGCACATCGACATCTCTCGCAGGACGAGACTCGAGACACACACCGTCGGAAATGTGCTCGATCCGCACGGCGTCGCCGGCCCGCGCCGCGATCGCATCGCAGACATGCCGTGACACGCCCACCAGCGCGTCGGCATACGCCATCGACGGCCTGAATCTGTCGACGTCTGTCAGCCTGACGTGCTGCACGAATCGTGCGCCGCGCGTGCGTATCAGCGGCGCGCACCACTGCGCGTCGGCGCCGTCGGCGTGCACGACGGCAGGTCGAATCGCGTCCAACGTCTCGAGCAGCGTCGCCGTGTCTGCCGCGCTGTCCGGCGCCAGGCCTTCGTGTACGGGGACGACAGTGAAGCCGCGTGCCGTGGCGGCATCAGCGAGGTTCGTCCCCTCAGTCACGAGAAACGACACGCGCGCAGACGACAGGTACGGAAGCGATTCGATCCAGGCCGCGTGCGCACCGCTCTGATACGGCGACGGCAGCATCACCAGCACGCGACCCGATCGCGTGCGTCTCCGGTCTGGCAAGCGCTGCAGCACCTCGTCGAGCCTCGCTCGCCCGCGCACCATGGTCTCCTGTTGCAGATCGAGCGCTGCCCGCAGACGGGCCTCCTGCGGAACGTCGAGGAAGGCCTCGGGATCGACCATGCGCCGCACGTCGCGCGACAACGCCGCGACGTCCCGGATCTCCTCGGGCGACAGCAGCGACACCTGCGCTCGCGTGAGCGCACCGGCCTCCAGCGAGACGCCCGCTGCAACGAGCCGATCGAGCATCTGCGGGATCGTGGTACACCCGGGCACGCCGCCCGCTGCCGCGACGGCGCTCATCGCGCGCGTCGAGACGATGTAGCAGATGTCGGGACGAACCCCGTCGATCGTGACGAGGTCGAGACCGCGCGTGCGTGCGCGCGCGAGTGCGTCGGCGATCGTGCGAGGGGGCAGGAGCGCCGCGACAGGGCGCACGACGATCAGGTACTCGAACGCCGCGACATCGAGCCCCACAAGACGACGCGCATCGGTCGCCGCCGATCCGCGATCGACGATCAGCGAACGGCGCGGACGCGAGAAGTGTTCGCTGACGAAGGGGCCGAAGCCCCTTCGCTCCATCTGGTGTTCTGGTCGCTGGTCGGGCGCGGGTGGCGCCGGACGGGGCCGCCCCGCCCGCGCGCAGGCGCGTCTCCCGTACGAGGGCTGTTCGCGCCGAGGACGGGTGGGGCTGTCCGGCGACAGGACCCGCGCCACATGACCCTGGCGGGTGGGATCGTCGATCAGGAGGACGATGCACGCTACTGCCACGAGCGGCCACCCACGCAAGGCTGTCGGATGGCCATCGGCTGTCGACCGACGTCTGTCAGATCACGCAGGCGCGCCGACGCCGCGCTGCGCGAGCAGGGCCTTCGACGTGACCAGCAGCACGCTCAGGGCCACGCCTTCGGCGGCCACACGCACCGTCTCCAGGTCCGGGAACGTCGGCGCGATACGCACCGTGCGATCGTGCGGATCCTTCCCGAGCGGATGCGTCGCGCCGGCCGGCGTGAGCTCGACACCCGCGTCCTTTGCCGCACGCACGAAGTCGCGCGCGCACCCGTCGATCACATCGAGGCTGATGAAGTAGCCGCCCTTGGGCACGAGCCACGACGCCACGCCCGTTCCACCGAGATGTGCGGCGAACGCGTCTGCCACCGCCGCGAACTTCGGCGCGACGATCGCGCGATGGCGATCCATCAGCGCGAGCAGGCCGTTGGCGTCGCGCAGGAAGCGCACGTGGCGGAGCTGGTTGATCTTGTCGCTGCCGATCGTGCGCTTGCCCATCCGCGCGAGATACCACTTCACGTTGTCTGCCGATCCGGCAAACAGCGAGACGCCAGCGCCCGCAAGGGTGACCTTCGACGTCGATCCGAACACGAACGCGCGATTCGGATGTCCGTGCCGCGCGCAAGCGTCGATCAGGCTCGCGATCTCGATGCGCTCGTCGGTCAGGTGATGCACCGCGTACGCGTTGTCCCAGAAGATGCGGAAGTCAGGCGCTGCCGCCGGCATTGTCGCGAGACGCTCGACCACCGCATCGGCGTACACCGCGCCAGACGGATTGCTGTACTTGGGCACGCACCACATGCCCTTGATCGCCGGATCACCAGCCACGAGCGACTCGACCAGATCCATGTCCGGTCCGTCGGCGCCGAGCGGCACCGTAATCATCTCGATGCCGTGCTCTTCACAGATCGCGAAGTGACGATCGTAGCCGGGCACGGGGCACAGGAACTTCACCACCGGTTCGCGCGACCACGGGCGCGCGCTGTCGGCCGTGCCCTTCAGCAGGCTGTACGCGACGGCGTCGTGCATCAACGCGAGGCTGGAGTTGTCGCCGATCACGAGCTGCGCCGGCATGGCGCCGAAGAGCGGCGCGAGGAGCGCCCGCAGTTCGGCGAGGCCCTGGAGGCCGCCGTAGTTGCGGACGTCGGTGCCGTCGGCGGCGGTGTAGTCACCTGCCCCGGGCAGATCGAGCAGGCCGTTGGAGAGATCGAGCTGCTCGCTCGATGGCTTGCCGCGCGTGAGGTCGAGTTTCAGGCCACGCTGCCTGAACGCCTCGTAGCGCTGACGGGTCTGGTCGTGGAACGCGGAGAGATCTGCAGTCTGGAGCGAGTCGAGAGCGGCCACCAACAGTAGACGATACCTCAGGAATTTCAGAATTTCACGATTTCAGCATTTCACGATTGTTGGCAGCGCCGGAAACGCCCGGCGCTGCCTGCCGTGCGCGACGCTACCGGCCCTGGATCGGCGTGATGACCAGCTTCCGAATGCTGACCTTCGAGTGATCGCCCTGGATCATGATGGGGCCGGGCGCGAGCTCGTCGTTGTCCATGGCGCCGCCGGTGATGGCCGGGATCAGGGCGTTGTCGTGGACGCGCTTGCCGTTGAGCGTCGCCGTCACGCGATTGCCCACGAGTACGCCCTCGAGGATCTGCCACTGATCCGGCGGGTTGCCGGCATACACGTCGGCGCGCTTCCAACCGTAGATGTCCATCAACAGCCCCGGATACGCCGGCGTGCGAGCGCCTTCGGCCTGGAGCGCCATCTGCAGTTCGTAGCGTCCGCGCAGGTAGAGACCGCTGTTCTGCCCCGCGCCGAGGTTGAACTCCATCTCGAACCTGAAGTCGTTGAACTTCTGCTTCGTGTACGGGTTGCACGTAGAGCGCTCGCCGCGCGCGGGCACGCCGTTGGTCAGCACGCCGTCGGCGATCGTCCAGCGATCGACGCACGTCTGCCCGGGATCGGTTCCGAGCCCCGCCCAGACGTCCTTGCCGACGCCAGGCCCGACGATGACCACCGGTGCGCCGTACGCGTGCGTGCCGTTGGCGTTCGCGCCGGGGAACGTGGGCTGCCTGACGCCGACCCAGTGCACCGTCTGCGGCGCAGGCTGCGGACGCGCCGGGACGTTCACGCCGGCAGGACTCGGGCACGGCTCGCCAGGCGTCTCGTGCGATCCCACGAGCTTGCCGCCTTCGATCTTCCCGCGATAGATCGGCCCGCATGCCGGCTTCGGCAGCACGTCGCGCTGACCACCGTACTGCCACACCAGTTCGCCGTTCTCGACCTTGATCCACGCGATGGGCGTCGCGTGTCCGCTGCGATCGAGGAACGTGCCCTCGAGACCAGTTCCGGCCTCGCGCACCTCGAGGAAATACACGTTCCGGGCGTGCGGCCCGGTACCGGTGATGTTCCATCGTCCGACGTAGGGATTCTGCTGGGCCGACAGGCCAGCGACACCCACCACGCCCGCCGCCACGGCGACGATCGTCGACAGCACGACAGGTACACGCATTCTGATTCCTCCCGGCGGCAGCTATCCGTCGTGCGCCGCGCTTCTCTCGTAGTACGACTGCAACAGCGCATCCATCACGCGAGAGGTGCGCGCGCCCGTCTCGCCGGTGCTCGGACAGGCACCTGGCTCGCCGCGCAACTGGTCGACGATCGTCTGGATGAGCGGCTGCTGCACGTGCGGCGGATGCGGCACGGCAAACGACTCCCGCCCGCCTGCGGACTCCAGCACGACGGGCGCCTCGTCGAACGTCGAGAACGAGACACGGCCGCGCGTGCCGATGATGTCGACGATGTCGGCATCGCGATCGGCGGTGAAGCACCAGAGTCCCGTCCCGCGCACCCCAGTTTCGAACGCAAACGCCGCCGACACGATGTCTTCGGCACGATACAGGCCGCCCTGGTTGCCCGCCCCACCGGCGACAGACGCAATGGGGCCGATGATGAAGTCGAGGAGGTCGAGCGTGTGCGATGCGAGATCGACGAAGAGACCGCCACCCGCGATCTGCGGATCGACGCGCCACGGCATCTGGCCACCGGCGTCGAGCGTCCGTCGAGTGAGCGAGACGGTCAGCGCGCGGATGTCGCCGATGGTTCCCTCGTCGATGAGCGCCTTGACCTTCAGGAACCGTGGCAGTGCGCGTCTGTAGTACGCGGTGAAGAGCGGCACGCCCGCGCTCCGGCACGCCTCGATCATCGCCACGCACGCGGCGTGACTGGTGGCCATCGGCTTCTCGACGTAGACGGGTTTGCCGTGCCGCGCCGCCAGTTGCGTGTACGCCTCGTGTGACGCCGGCGGCGTGGCCACGTACACCGCGTCCACGTCCGCATCCTGCACCAACGCCTCCGCCCCGTCGTACCACCTGGCCACGCCATGCCGTCGCGCGTAGTCCTCGGCCAGCCCAGGCGTGCGGCGCATCACCGCCACGAGCGCCGACCCGTGCGCCTTCGTGAATGCCGGCCCGCTCTTCACTTCGGTGACGTCGCCGCACCCGATGATGCCCCACCGAACGGGGTTGGTTGCCATGCCGCAGATGATAGAGCAGGGTATCGGGACGGCAACCGGCAACCCGGCAACCGGACACCTCTGGGCGATGCCGGGAGTGCGGAAGCCCCCGCCTTCATCTGATTCCGGTTGCCCGTTGCCGGTTGCCGGTTGCCGGGATTCCCCTGTCTTTGTCCGCCGACAATTGCACGCCTACCCCCCTTGGGCTAGGCTGGGCGGGTCATGGCGGGATTGCGCAGGCGCATCCGTGCGTGGGCGATGGCGTGGCTGGTGCTCCAGTCCACGTCGCTCACCGCGTTTGTCGCGCGCGATTGCTGCGCCACGCACCGGCCGGCCGTGGCGGCCACGCCTGCCTGTCATGACGAGGTGGCGCTGGAACCGGCCCCCGACGAGCACGCGCCGAACGGCCATCACGCCATGTCGGCAGCACCAGACCCGCAGGACACTCCAGCGCGCAAATGCGTGATGCGGGGCACCTGCGCGGGCATGACGTTCGCGACGATCCTCTCCTCCCCCGGCATCCTCCCGGAGCCGACTCCGGAACCCGTCCGACTCGCGATGCGAGCCCCGTCGACAGACGTGGCGCAGCAACTCATCACCCGTCACCACACACCGGATCCACGCCCTCCACGCGTCTGACTGCCTCGCCCATCACCGGGCCAGGAGAGGTTCCGAGGGAGCAACTGCCTGGCCTCATGGCTCGACGGGGTCGGTCTCTCGCAGGCCGACGCAGGCAGGAGCATCACGTGGAAGTGTTCAGGAATCTCGCACTCGCGGGCCTTGTGCTCGCGACGGCGTCGCCTCTGGCGGCGCAACAGACCATCAGCGACGCCACGGTGACTGGCCGTGTCACCGACGCCACAGGCGCCATCGTCGCCGATGCGGACGTGACGGCGCGTCACATCGACACGAACGTGTCGACGACGACCACGACCGACGTCGAAGGGCGCTTCAGGCTGGCGCACCTTCGCATCGGGTCATACGACATCTCGGTCCACCACGCCGGCTTCGCACCCGCGACGCACGCGCTCACGCTCGGTGCCGGCAGCGCGTTCTCGCTCCCCGTCACGCTCTCGGTCGACGGCATCGCCGACGACGTCATCGTCAGCGCCACGCCGCCCATCATCGAATCAGCGCGCAGCCAGGCGGCCGTGACGATGACCGAACAGGAAGTCGATCGCTTACCTGTCAACGGGCGCGGCTTCCTCGACGTGGCGCTGCTCGCTCCATCTGTCGCGCCTCCCAACATCAACAGCACGCAACTGTTCGCCGAGACATCGGCCGTCCCAGGCGTCGGCCTGTCCGTCGGCGGGCAGCGCAACCTCTCCAACAGTTCCATCGTTGACGGCCTCTCCGCCAACGACGATGCAGCGGGGTTGACCGGCATGACGTACGGGCTCGATGCCATCGAACAGTTCCAGGTGATCACCTCCGGCGCGCAGGCCGAGCTCGGGCGCGCACTCGCAGGCCAGATCAGCGTCGTCACGCGCAGCGGCACGAACGCGTTGCGGGGCACCGTATACGGGTATTTCCGCGACGATCGGTTCAACGCCGCCAACGCCCTCTCCGGCACGACGCTGCCGATGTCGCAGCAGCAGTACGGCGCGAGCGTCGGCGGACCGCTTCGACGCGACAGCGCCTTCTACTTTGCCAACGTCGAGCGCCGCGTCCTCGATCAGTCAGGCCTGACGACGATTGCGCCCGAGCATGTCGCAACCATCAACGCGCGCCTCGCGGCCGTCGACTATCCGGGGGAGCCCGTGAGGACGGGGTTGTACGACAACCCGGTGACGACGCTCAACGCGCTCGGCAAGATCGATCACGCCGTCAGCACGCGCAACAGGCTCGGAGTACGGTACAGCCTCTACGACGTCTCGGCCGTCAACTCGCGAGGCGCCGGTGGACTGGCCGCTCCCTCGGCCTCGTCAGGTCTCGACAACAGGGATCAGTCCATCGCCGTCACGAACACGCTCACCATCGGCACGCGCACCGTGAACGAGACGCGCGCGCAGTGGCTCGACAGCGACCTTCGCGCCCTGCCGTCCGATCCGATGGGACCTGCAGTGTCCATCGCTGGCATCGCCACGTTCGGCACGCTGTCGTCGAGTCCGCAGGGACGCGAGAACCGCATGCTGCAAATCGTCGACAACATCTCGCAGCAGCGCGGGGCACACGCCCTTCGCGCCGGTGTCGACCTCGTCCATCACGACGACCGCATCACGTTCCCGCGCGCGTTGCGCGGCTCCTATGCCTTCGCGTCGCTCGACGCCTTCCTGCGCGGCAGCTACAACAACGCCGGTTTCACGCAGACGTTCGGCGCGGTGGGCGTCGATCAGCGCAGCACCAACCTCGGTGTGTTCGTGCAGGACGCGTGGAGCGCGGCATCGACCCTGACGCTGAACTTCGGGCTGCGCTACGACGCGCAGTGGCTCGACACCGTGAACACCGACACCAACAACGTGTCGCCGCGCGCCGGGTTCGCCTGGACGCCATCCGCCTCGCGCGCGTGGGTCGTGCGCGGCAACGCCGGCCTCTACTACGACCGCGTGCCGATGCGCGCGCTGGCCAACGCCCTTCTGTCGGCCGACAACACCACGAACCTGACGCAGATGCGTCAGACCAACATCAGCCTGTCGCCGGGCCAGGCCGGCGCACCAGTGTTCCCGCAGGTCCTCCCTGCCGCGGTCCCGTCTGTCACGCTGTTCTCGCTCTCGACGATGCAGCGCGATCTGCGGAACGCCCGTTCGACGCAGGCCAATGTCGAAGTCGAGCGACAGATCGGCAGTCGCGGCGCCGTCAGTGTGGGCTACGCCTGGCTTCGCGGACGCGATCTGCTGATGGCCGTCAACCAGAACGTGCCGTCGTGCGTCCCCACGGGCACCAACAACGGGTGCCGCCCGAACGCCGCCTACGCCAACGACAGCCGCTACTCCTCCGCCGGACGGTCGACCTACCACGGCCTGCTCGTGTCGTACACACAGCGTCCGTCGGACTGGGGCTACGTGCGCGCGAGCTACACGCTGTCGAAGGCGATGAACGACGTCGGCGAGTACTTCTTCAGCGGGCCGATCGATCCGTTCGATCTCTCGAAGGACTGGGCGCGGGCCGACAACGACAGACGTCATCTCCTCGTCATCAGCAGCGGCGTCAACACGCCGATGGGCCGCGCGCGCACCACCTGGCAGCAGTTGTGGTACGGCTTCCAGATCAGCACGATGATCCAGGCCTACTCGGCAGCGCCCTTCACGGTCACGTCGGGCGTCACCACGCTGCAGGGCACGGCGGGTCGGCCGATCGTCGACGGCGCGTTCATTCCGCGCAACACGGGCGTCGGTGATGAGTTCATCAGCGTCAGCGCGCGCCTGAGCCGCACGTTCAGCCTTGGCGGCGGACTGCGTCTCGAAGCCACCGCCGAAGTGTTCAACGCCACGAACGCTGTCAACGAGATCGCCCGCAACACCACGTTCGGCACCGGCGCGTATCCCGATGCGCCGTCGGCGACGTTCGACAGGGTCACCGCCGTCGGCGATCCCCGCAGCGCGCAATTCGCGCTTCGCCTCCGCTTCTGAGGTCTCCCACAGTGACGACCACGCTTCGATTCACGCTCGGTCTCCTGCTTGCCGGCACGGCCCTCCACGCCGTCGCTCGTTCGAACGCCGGTGCGCCAACGGCGAACCCCGTGATGCTCGACGTGCCCGCGCGATCCGATGCCACGCCATCGATCGCCGCGCAGGGCGCGTTCGTCGCCGTGGCCTGGGGCGCCTCGGCCGACGGCAAGGCCGACGTCTTGGTCGCGACCAGCCGCGACGGCGGGAAGACATTCGGTGCGCCGGTGCGCGTCAATCGCGTTGCAGGCGAAGGACGCCTCGGCGGCGAGTTGCCGCCGCGCGTGGCGTTGCGCGCAACAGCGGGCACGCCACGGCCTGACGTGTTCGTCCTGTGGAACGCGCGCGGCGCGTCGACAACGATTCAGATGGCGCGATCGCGCGACGGCGGCACCACGTTCGGCGCGCCTGTGGCGCTGCAGGCCAGCGGCGCTGCCGGTGATCGCGGGTGGCCCGCCCTCACCGTCGATACGCAGGGACGCGCGCACGCGATCTGGCTCGATCATCGCGGCCTCGCGGCGGCTCGAAGCGCGGGCGCGGCGTCGAAGCCGGCGTCGGGTACCGGACATCATGCGCATGCGCACACCGACGGCCCTGCGGTCGACGGCGCGGTAGACGCGCAGAAGTCGTCACTGTTCTACGCACGCGTCGGTGGTGACGCCACACTCCAGCCCACGCCGGAACAGGCCGTCACGCCCGGCGTGTGCTACTGCTGCAAGACGGCGCTTGCCGCGGGGCCGAGCGACACGATCGTGGCCGCGTGGCGGCATGTGTACCCCGGCGATCTCCGCGACATCGCGATGGCGATTTCGCGCGACGGTGGGCGCACGTTCTCGGCGCCCGCGCGCGTGAGCGAAGACGGCTGGGCCATCAACGGCTGTCCCGACGATGGGCCTGCGGTGGTCGTGGACGGTGCCGGCGTGACGCACATCGTGTGGCCCACGGTGATCGGCACGACTGATCCGGAAGGCGCGCTGTTCTACAGCACGACACGCGACGGCAAGCAGTTCACGCCGCGCGTGCGCGTGCCGACGATGGGTGGGCCGAAGCCGACGCATCCGCAGTTGGCCATCGGTCCGACGGGCAGACTCGTCGTCGCGTGGGACGAGATGATCGGTCGAGAGCGGCTGTCCGTCCTGCGCGAAGTGAAGAACGGTGGCGCGACGCCGACCTTCGGCGAACCCGTCACGCTGGCACGCGGCGGCTCCGACAATCACCCCGTGGTCGCTGTCCTGTCAGATGTCGTCGTCGCCGCGTGGGCCACCGGCGGCGACAACTCGCGCATCGCCACACGGCGGATTGCATTGAAATAGGTCGGGCACCGGGCACCGGGCACCGGGCACCGGGCACCGGGCACCGGGCACCGGGCACCGGAAGGAGCCAACGCAGAGACACGATGGAGCGAACGGGTTTCAACCCGTTGGTCGACGCCGGGGGCTTCCGCCTCCGCGCACCGCGCTACGGCGAGACATGGCCTCCATCTCCACTTCCGGTTGCCGGTTGCCCGTTGCCCGTTGCCGGTTGCCGGTTGCCGGTATCCCCCGGCATTGACCGGCGCTCGCGGCGGCTGGATGATGGGCGCCATCATGTCGTCGACTCCCGATCGGACGCTGACCACGCGCACGCTCACGCGGCGTGCGTTCGTCAAGACCGCCACCGCGCTCACGGCGAGTGCGCCGGCACTCGCGAGGGCGTCCGGTCAGGCGGCCGCGCGTGGGCCCCTGTGTGCGTACGTCGGCACGTACAGCGCCGCGCCGAACACGACGGGCGTCGCCGATCGCAACGGGCGCGGCATCCACATCTTCTCGGTGAATCGCGAGACAGGCGCGCTCACGCCGGCGGGCATCGTGGAGCACTACACGAGTCCGAGCGCACTCGTCGTCAATGCCAACGCGACGCACATGTACTCGACCGATGCTTCGGACCTCGTCGACAACAGGACGTCGGGTTCCGTGTCTGCGTTCGCCGTGGATCGCACGACGGGCATGCTGTCGCTGCTCAACACCGTGCCCTCCGGCGGCATGGGGCCGACGTACGCGCACATCCATCCGTCTGGCTCGCACCTGTTCGTGGCCAACTACGGCGGCGGGTCTGTTGCCGCGCTGCCCATCCTGCCCGACGGCCGACTCGGCCCCGCCAGCGACGTCCACAAGACCGCCGGCATCGTCGGGCCCACGCGCGCGGCGAGTGCGCCCCCGGGAAGCTTCGCGTTCAGCGGTCACGACAAGCCGCATGCGCACATGATCGAGACCGATCCGGCCGGCAGGTTCGTGCTGGCGCCCGACCTCGGACTCGATCGCATCTTCGTCTGGTCGTTCGACGCGACGACGGGACGACTCACGCCAGCCGACCCACCGTCTGTCGCGTTTCCTCCGGGTGACGGGCCGCGCCACTTCGCCTTCCACCCGAACGGAACGTGGCTGTACTCGATTCAGGAGGAGGGATCGACGCTGGTGCTGCTGGACTACGACGCGGCTCACGGCCGTCTCACGCCACGGCAGACGATCTCGAGTCTGCCGCCGGGATACGCCGGCAGCAATTTCTGTTCGGGCATCTGCGTCTCGAGCGACGGCCGCTTCGTCTACGCCGGCAATCGCCTGCACGACAGCATCGGCATTTTCGCGATCGGACGCGACGGCACGCTGACGTTCGTCGACGCCGAGCAGACGCGCGGCAGCTACCCGCGCAGCATGAGTCTCGATCCATCGGGCCGGTTTCTGTATTCGTGCAACCAGCGCGCCGACAACGTCACGACCTTCCGCGTCGACAAGAAGACAGGCCGCCTCACGTTCACGGGCCAGTACACGCCCGTCGGCAGCCCGTCGGCGATGGCATTCATCGACAGAGGATAGGGCTCAGCTCTCTTCGTCGATCACCGCGGTGCCGTTGAGGAGGGCGTGGGCGCGCGGTTCGTCGAGGGCGTTGTCCCACCTGGCGACGACGAGCGTGGCGACGACGTTGCCCACGAGGTTGGTGAGCGCGCGGGCTTCGGACATGAAGCGATCGACGCCCAGCAGCAGCGTGAGGCCGGCAACGGGGATGCTCGGAACGGCGGCAAGCGTCGCGGCCAGGGTGATGAATCCGCTGCCCGTCACCCCTGCCGCCCCCTTCGACGTGACGAGCAGCAATCCGAGGATCGACAGCGTGTCACGGATCGACAGATGGACGTCGGTCGCCTGCGCGATGAACACCGCGGCCATCGTCATGTAGATGGCCGTCCCATCGAGGTTGAACGAGTACCCCGTCGGCACGACGAGTCCGACCACGGGCTTCGCGCACCCGAGCCGCTCCATCTTCGCCATGATGCGCGGCAGCACCGACTCGGACGAGGACGTGCCGAGCACGATGAGCAACTCCTCGCGGATGTACCGGATCAGCTTGAAGATGCTGAAACCGCAGAACCTCACGATGGCGCCGAGCACGATGACGACAAAGAGCAGGCAGGTGATGTAGACGGCCGCCATCAGCTTGCCGAGCGACAGCAGCGTGCCGAGACCGTACGTGCCGATCGTGAAGGCCATCGCGCCGAACGCCCCGACGGGCGCCAGGCGCATCACGAGCGCGACGACGGCGAAGAGCCCGTGCGCGCACGCTTCGAGCAACGCCACGAGCGGGCCGCTCCCCGGCTGCAGGTGCAGCATGGCCAGGCCGAACAGTACGGAGAACAGCAACACCTGGAGGATGTCGCCCTTGGCGAACGCGCCGATGACGCTGTCGGGAATCACGCCGAGCAGGAAATCCGTCGCACTCGCATGTCCCGCGGCCGACGTGTAGGCGCTGACGCCAGACGCGTTCAGCGTCGCCGGATCGACGTGCATGCCGGCGCCAGGCTGCACCACCATGACGACGATGAGGCCCACCACGAGGGCCACGGTGGACACCACCTCGAAATAGATCAGCGCGCGGAGGCCGACGCGTCCCACGTCCTTCATCGCGCCCATCTGTCCGATGCCGACGACGACGGTGGTGAACACGATCGGCGTGATCAGCATCTTCACGAGCTTGATGAAGCCGTCGCCCAGCGGCTTCATCGCCACGCCCGCGTCCGGCATGAACGTTCCGAGCAGGACGCCGATCGTGATGCCGATGAGGACCTGGACGTAGAGGCTGCGGAGCAGGCTCCCGCCGTGGCTGGATGCAGCGGACGTCTGCGCGATCATCGAGGGGGCATTCTACCCGCCGCGGGCCGGGCTCTCCGAGCCCGGCCCCTGGGGGTCAATGTCGGGGGGCGGCCACGAAGGTCACCACGCCGAAACGCTCGGGATCGTGGAAGCCCAGCGCGCCATGCGTCACCGACCACGCGGCGTATTCATCGTCGGCGCGCAGGGCCTCCAGTTCCGCGTCGATCTCGGCCTTTCGCCCGGCTGCCGCCGCGCCGCGCTCCTGCACCAGCGCGTCGATGCGAGCGGCCTTGGCGACGCCCCCGGGACGCTTGATGCGGTACAGCCCCACGCGCCACTGGTCGCCAGGTTTCGGGGCCGACGTCACGCCCGACTCGGCCAGCGACGCCCACGGGATCGCCACTTCCGCGATCCAGCCAGCCGCGTGACGCGTCACGGCGGTCTGCATACCCGCCGCGTTCCAGCGACGCGTGTCGCCGCCGCCCGTCCGCGGCGCGGGAATCATCAGGTCCACGACGACGTTGGTGGGACTGACTTCGATCTCGGCGTACTGCCGTCCGTCGCCATCGGGGTCGAGGAAGATCTCGACGACCTCCTCCTGCCAGAGCCGCTCGTCACGCGCCGTGTGCCGCGCCCAGGGTTCGGCGTCAGTACACGCGAACGCGACGTACAGGTTCGTGGCGTCCCACGTCACCGCCGCCTCGGTGGGAAAAGCCGGCGGGCGCTGCGGTCCACGAATCAGCCGAAACGGCCCGACGCGCGGTGCAAGCGCCCACGACACCTCGTCGAGCACGCCGTCGATGCGGATCGTGTCGACCGTCCCCTGCGCCACATACGACGCGATGGGCGGCAGATCGCCCGTGCGCCCCGCCGCCTCCTGTCCCGACACTACGCCGCCGGCGAGCACGCATGCACCCGCCACCACCCCCACCAGCCACACCGACATCGGCTTCGACATGCGCCGCCTCCTCGTGTATGGGACTACCGTACCGCGGCGCGCTCGGCCGCCACGGCGGCGTGCACCGCCGGCACCGTGATCGCCAGGTGCGACGTGTGCCAGCGCACGGTCCCACCCATGACGAGCAGCGCCTGCGGCGACTTGTGCCGCACGCCCAGGCGTTCCGCGATCTCGTTGGACACGGGTCGCGCCGCCTGCACGGAGATCAGGTACACGGGCACGTCCCAGGCCGGATCGGCCAGCAGCGCCTGCACTTCCTCATGGGCCTGCAGGCTCAGCCCGCACGTCTCGCTGTGCTTGAACAACAGAATCGGCGCATCACCCGCAGCATCGAGCGCCGCGTCGAGATCCGCGATGGTCAGGAGGGGCTTCATCGTCATCATCGTGCCTCAGAACCCGACTTCGACGCCGAACCACGCCGCGCGCGGCGCGCCAGGGCTGAGAAACCGCGGCCGGCCCTCGTAGGCATCTTCGAGGACGTCTGCCTCGCCGAGCATGCCGAACGTCGCGTAATCGGTATCGAACATGTTGATCACCTGCCCGACGAGCGTCACGCGCGCGCCGAGCTTCCAGCGCGCCTGCGCGTCGACCGCCGAGAAGCCCGACACCGGCGCGAGCAGGTTGGCCTCGTCGCCGCGCAGGAACTGCGACGATTGGACGCGCCACGTGGCCGCCACGTCGAGCGCGGACGCGAGGCGCGCCGACACACCGACGCGGCCC
Source organism: Acidobacteriota bacterium (assembly GCA_020845575.1). NCBI lineage: Bacteria > Pseudomonadati > Acidobacteriota > Acidobacteriota bacterium. The sequence goes on from JADLFL010000046.1 coordinate 17,315, forward strand.
ACATGCGCCGGCACGCCCGGCAGTCGGGCGCCGCTCTCGACGTCGAGTTGTCCATCGTCGGCGTCGGGGTGAACGGGACTGAGCACCGTGAGATCGGCACCATACGTCGCGCGCTGGAGCGTGTAGCTGCCAGACACCGTGACGTCGCGCACGCGCCACTCGCCTGTCGCCTCGACACCGCGGCGCCGCGTACGCTCCACGTTCTCGAAGTGCCCCGAGCCGCGCACGCGCCCGCTGCTCACGAAGATCAGGTCGTTGGTGACGCGGCTGTCGAAGATGGACAGGTTCCAGCTCGCACGTCGCACCGACCCGCGCGCACCCGCCTCCCACGTCCCCGCCACCGGCTGATCGAGCGGTGGATCCGAGACGAACGCGTTCGGCAGGCGGCACGGATCCTCGGGATCGGCACACGTCAGCTCGACGGGTGTCGGCACGCGCGACGACTGCGCCCACGACGCATACAGATTGAGCGAAGGCGATGCGTCGAACGTCACGCCCACCGACGGAGTGAGTCGCGCGAAACGGTGATCGCCATTGAGCGCCACGCCAATCCGATCGCGCAGACGAACCGTGGTCCAGTTCGCGCGCGCCGACGCCGTGACGTGCAGGCGGGGCGTGACGTCGAGCGTGTCGGTGAGGAGGATTGACGCCGTGCGCGTCGTAGCCTTCAGATCGACCGCCGCATCATCGTCCATCAGGCCGGCGCCGATGGCCTCGCGCGTCGACGACAGGTAGCCGAACTCGCTGGAGAACCCGAACGTGCTCGACGCGGCATCGAACGTCACGCCGGCGATCAACTGATTGGCCCGTCCCTGCCACGGCTGCGTCCACACCACCTGCGCCGCGGCGCCGCCGGACACGTTCCTCGTGCGGCTGCGATTCAGCGCGCCGTCCAGTTCCACCTCGTCATCATCGTCATCGTCGTGGTCCGCATGGATCGCGTGGTCGTCATCATCATCATCATCGTGATCGTCGTCTTCGCCGGCGTCGCCGTTGAGCGTGCCGATGCGCGCCCGGCGCACGTACGCCATCGTCTCGACGCGCAGCGTGGACGTGGCGAACCGATCCGCGCGCAGCGTGAACGATGCGAGATCGTTGTCGGTCCTGTCCGGATGCGTGAACACCGCGCTGCGCCGTTCGGCCAGCAACTGTTCCGGCGCGGTGCCGTTGCCGAGGAGGTCGTTGCTCGCCACTGTGACGGCCGCGTCGACGGCCGACGTGTCGCCGCGCCAACTGCCCTTGCCGAACGCACGCCGCAGCGTGGATGGCGAGAAGTCGCGCCACCCGTTCTCTTCGAGCCACGAACCCGCAACAAAACCGGCCGTCCGGCCACGCCTGACGCCTGTCTCACCGTCGGCACGCAGGCGATCCCATGAACCGGCAGCCACGCTCACGCGCGAGCCGCGTGCGTCGAAGCCGTTGCGTGTCCGTACCGATACGGCACCGCCCAGCGCGTTCAACCCGAACAGCGGATTCGACCCCGCCATCACGTTGATGCTGTCGATCGCGCCCGTCGGCAGACCGTCCCAGTTGACGACATCGCCGAAGGGCTCGTTGGCGCGCATGCCGTCGACGTACACGGCCAGGCCTTCCGACGCGCCGAGCAGCGGCGACCCGCCGAAGCCGCGGAAGATGACGTCGGGCTGGAACGTGCCACCCTGCACCTCGCTGGCAACGGGCGTGGCCAGCCCGCGCGTGAGCACCGCGGCCAGGTCCGTGAACGCACCCCCACCCTGAGGCAGGGTGATGACCTGCACGTTGGCCGGGATGAACAGGCGCGGCAGGCCAGACCCATGGAGCGGCGTGACCGCCACGACGTCGACGCGATCCTCAGCCGTGACGGCCGTCGGCTGCGTGGCTGCCGGAGGCGTTGACGCATCCGGAGGTTGAGCGTTCGGCTGTGCCGCAATCACGCTTGGCCACCAGAGAAACAGGGTCAGGGCCAATCGGCGCATCCGATGATTGTACCGGTCGCGCACGCACGATCGTAAGATCGCGCAGGCAACACGCCGGGGCACGGAGTCCTGCACGAACGACGGTCAGGACCGAACACGGCACGCGGCCGGGGTCGTTGCGGAGAACCACACGCATGACAGCAGCACGATGGGTGGCAGCAGCCACGTTCGGGGTGGCCCTGTCGGTCACGCTGCGCGCGGGCGACGCCCCGCAGCAGCCAGCGGCGCAACCGCCGGTCATCGAAGGACACGGCGGCCCGCCCGCCCCCGGCACGCAGACGGCGACGCCGGCACCCCGTCCCGGCCAGGGACAGGCACAGGGTCGATTCCCCGCACAGCAGCGTCCAAAGGGCGACCCCGACGTCATCCAGCGCGGGCGCGGCATCTTCGCCGGCGCGTGCGGACCGTGCCCCGGCGCCGACGCGCGCGGCGGACAGCTCGGTGGGCCGAACCTGCTGCGGTCGCAGCTCGCCCTCAGCGACAAGGCCGGTGAAGCGCTCTTCCCCGTCATCAAGAACGGCAGGCCCGGCACGACCATGCCGCCAAGCCCGCTGCCCGATGCCGACATCAACGCCGTGATCGCGTTCGTCCACGACCTGCAGAGCAAGATCGGCGGACAGGGCAATCCGCCGCCCGGCGAGGAAGTGGAACTGAACATCCTCGTGGGCAACGCGAAGGCGGGCGCCGGATACTTCGCCGCGCGGTGCGCGTCGTGCCACTCGGCCACGGGTGACCTCGCGGGCCTGGCCACGCGCGTGCCCGAACCGAAGGCGCTGCAGAACCTCTGGGTGTCGGGTGGACGCACGGTGGCCCGCGGCGGCGGCGCGCGCCAGACCGGCGCGCCACGCGCCGTGACGACGGCAACCGTCACGTTGCCGTCCGGTCAGACCGCGACGGGCACGCTGCTGCGGCTCGACGACTTCCTCGTCACCATCGCGTTGCCGGATGGATCGCAGCGCACCTTCCGCCGCGCCGGCGACACGCCGAAGGTGGACGTCACCGATCCGCTCACGGGGCATCGCGCCCTGCTCACCGTGCTGACAGACGCCGACATGCACAACGTCACGGCCTACCTGGTGACCCTGAAATGAGCCCGCGTCCACTCGCTCTCACGCTCGCGTTCGTCGCGCTGCCCGTTGCGGCTGCCGCGCAGGGGCCCGCTGCTCCGGCATCGGCCCCGGCGTCGGCACCGGCACCGTCGCTCGAACCCCGGCGCCTCGTCCAGCCGCTGGGCGACGACTGGCCGACCTATTCCGGCGACTACACCGGCAAGCGCTTCAGCCCGCTGACGCAGGTCGATCGCGCGTCGGTCAAGCACCTCACACTTGCGTGGACCGCGCGTCTCACGGCCGGGGCCGGCGCAGCGGGCCGCGCGCGCTTCGGCGGCGGCTCACCCGTCATCGTGGGCGGTACGGGTCCCGAAGGTCTGCCTGCCGTCCCGGCCAACGTCAAGGGCACGCCGTTGATGGTCAACGGTACGCTCTACGTGACCACGCCCGACAACGCGTGGGCGCTCGACGCACGCGACGGCCGCGAGTTCTGGCACTACTTCTGGCGCACGCAGGGCAGCACGCCGATCGCCAACCGCGGCGTTGGCATCTGGAAGGACTACCTGTACTTCGTGACGCCCGACAACTTCTTCGTGTCGCTCGACGCGAAGACGGGCAAGGAGCGCTGGAACAAGGTCCACGCCGACTTCACGCAGCAGTACTTCTCGACGATGGCGCCCATCGTGGTGGACGACCACCTGTTGCTCGGGACAGGCAACGACATCGACTCACCGGGCTACATCCAGTCGTTCGATCCGCTGACCGGCGACGTGAAGTGGCGCTTCTACACGGTGCCGATGAAGGAAGGCGATCCGGGTCTCGACACGTGGCCGAGCCTTCAGTCGGCCAAGTACGGTGGCGGCCATCCCTGGCTGCCAGGCGTCTACGACCCGGAGACGCGCCTCTACATCTTCGGAACGGGCAATCCGATCCCCGCGTACACGGCCGGCCGTGGCGAGGGCGACAACCTGTACACATGCTCGCTCGTGGCCGTGCACGTCGACACGGGCAAGATGGCGTGGGCGTTCCAGACGTCGCCCCACGACATGCACGACTGGGATTCCGCGCAGACGCCGATCCTCTTTGAAGGCATGGTCAAGGGGAAGATGCGCAAGCTCGTGTCGACGGCCGCACGCAACGGCTACTTCTTCACGCTCGATCGCGTGACGGGCGAGCACCTCGTCACGTCGAAGTTCGGGGGCGACGCGAACTGGGCCCGTGAGGTGGCCAAGGACGGGTCGGTGCGCCGCAACCCCGACAAGGACCCGACGGTCCCGGGTGCGATCACCAACCCGACGTCCGGCGGCACCATCAACTGGGAACCGCCCGCGTACAACCCGCAGACGGGGCTGTTCTACGTCACCGAGCGCAACGGCTTCTCGATCTACTACCTCACCGATCCGGATCCGCGCGGATCGATGGGACTCGGCGGCAAGGAAGAAGTCTCGGTCGGATCGACGGGCAACTTCCTCACGGCCATCGATCCCACGACGGGCTCGATCAAGTGGCGGCGGCCGTATCCGAGTGCCAGCGGGTTCGGTTCCGGCGGCGGGGGTGGCGGTCTGCTCACGACAGCCGGCAACCTCGTGTTCGCCGGTGACGCCGGAGGCAATTTCGTGGCCTACGACGCGGAAACGGGCGCGCCGCTGTGGCACTCGCGCATCGGCAACGTGAGCAACGCCGCCATCTCGTACATGCTCGACGGCCGCCAGCACATCCTCGTGGCCGCCGGCGACACGCTGTACGCCTTCGCGCTGTACGAATGACACGACCGGCGATCCGCTGCCCGCTGCCCGGTGCCCGCTGACCGATACCCGTCTGTATCAACCATGGGAGAGAGACGCATGTTCGCCGTACGTCAGTGGAAGACCGCCGGGATCGTCGCCCTGCTCGTGACAGCGGCGGCCTGCGGTGGATCGCAGCCCACTCCCGCAGGGCAGGCGCAGGCGAGCACGCCGGCGCCGGCCGCGCCGCTCCTGTACGTGTCCAACGAGACGGAAGGCCAGGTGGTGCTCATCGATGCGACAACGCGCGAGATCGTGTCGCGGATCGGCGTCGGCAAGCGGCCGCGCGGCCTGAAGCTGTCGTCCGACGGCACGCGTCTCTACGTCGCACTGTCGGGCTCCCCCATCGCGCCGCCGGGCATCGACGAGTCCACGCTCCCGCCCGCCGATCGCACCGCCGACGGCATCGGCGTCGTGGACGTCGCATCGCGTAAGCTCGTACGAACGTTTCCGAGCGGACAGGATCCCGAGAGTTTCGATCTCTCGACCGACGGACGGCTCCTGTACGTCTCGAACGAGGAGACCGCGGAGATGTCCGTGCTCGACCTCGAGTCGGGCACCATCACGGCGCGCGTGGCGGTGGGCGAGGAACCGGAGGGCGTGACGACGAGTCCCGACGGCCGCACGGTCTGGATCACGTGCGAGGAAGACGACGAGATCGTGGCCGTCGACACCACGTCGCACGCCGTCGTCGGTCGCGTGACGACGGCCAGGCGGCCGCGCACGATCGTGTTCACGCCGGACGGCGCCACGATGTTCGTGACGGGCGAGTTCGGGTTCGCCATCTCCGTGGTGGACGTGGCATCGCGATCGGTGGTGGCCACGATCGACCTGCCCGCCGGCGATGACGGCACGCTGCCGGCTCGCCCGATGAGTGCCGTGCTGTCGGCCGACGCGCGCACGCTGTACGTCTCCAACGGACGCGGACGATCAGTGTCGGCCATCGACGTGGCCACGCGCACGGTCGCGCGCACGTACGCCAATGTCGGCGACCGTCCGTGGGGCATCGGCCTCTCCCCCGATGGCACCACGCTCTTCACCGCCAACGGCCCCGGAGCCGACGTGTCGGCCATCGACATCGCCAGCGGCGCGGTCACCAAGATTGCCACGGGCGGCAGTCCATGGGGCCTCGTCGTCAGGTAGCCCCGCGCCGCACGGGGTAGAATCCGGCGCGTGAGTACGCTGCCTACGACCCCGCGCCTCCTGCTCGGTCCCGGACCGAGCCCCGTCCTCCCCCGCGTGCTGGAAGCGATGACTGCGCCGCAGCGCAGTCATCTCGATCCCGACATGGTCGCGCTGCTCGACGACGTCAGGCGGCGTCTGCACGGCCTGTTCAACGTCGGCGACGGGGGCATCGCGCTCGCCGTCTCGGGTACGGGCTCGTCGGGCCTCGAAACCGCCATCGCCAACGTCGTGGCTCCCGGCGATCGCGTGCTGTCGATCGTCACCGGTTATTTCGGCGAGCGACTCGCGCAGGTGGCCGAGCGCTACGGGGCCGATGTCACGCGTCTCACCGGCGAGTGGGGTCGCGCCATCGATCCCGAACAGGTGCGCACGGCGCTCGAACACGGGTCCTGCCAGGTGGTCACCGTCGTCCACGCGGAGACATCGACGGGCGTGCTGCAGCCGGTGCGCGACGTGGCTGCCCTGGCGCGCGCGCACGGTGCCCTCGTCGTCGTCGATGCCGTGACGTCGCTCGGCGCGCACCCCGTCGACGTGGACGGCTGGGGCCTCGACGTCGTCTACAGCTGCAGCCAGAAAGGTCTCGGCGCGCCTTCGGGTCTCGCGCCCATCGCGTTCAACGCCGCCGCGCGCACGCGCGCCACGAGCCGCAGCTTCTATCTGGACCTGCCGCTGCTCGAGGGGTACTGGGTCAAGCGCGGCTATCACCACACCATCTCGACACCGCTGATCTATGCGCTCCACGAAGCCCTGCGCGTGATCGACGAAGAGACCATGCCGGCGCGTGCGGCCCGGCACGAGCGCGTGCACGGCGAGTTCGTTGCGGCTCTCGGGGAACTCGGTCTCTCGCTGCTGCCCCCGGAAGGCGAGCGTCTCTGGACGCTCAACGCCGTACGCATCCCGGAGAGCGTCACCGACGAGGCAAAGGTACGCGTGGCCCTGCGCGATCAGCACGGCATCGAGATCGGCGCCGGCCTGGGACCGCTCGCCGGCAAGGTGTGGCGCATCGGCCTCATGGGCGCAGGCGCCACGAGCGAGAACGTCGGACGCCTGACAAACGCGCTCGAGGCTGCTATCAGCCTCGGCAGGTAGGAGCGCACGGCCTTCAGCCCATGCGTCTGCGCCAGGGGCTGAAGCCCCTGGCCTCCAGTTCTCGAGCGTGGTTCATTCGGCGCCGAGGGCGCGCAGCAGCGTTCTGAACTTCGCGCCGGTTTCGTCGGCTTCGAGACTCGGCACCGAGCCGGGGACGATGCCGGCGCCGGCGAAGAGGCGGGCGTCTGCGCCGGCGATCTCGGCGCAGCGAATCGCCACCACCCAGCGCCCGTCGCCATCGCCGGTACACCAGCCCACGGAGCCCCCGAAGAACTCGCGATCGAAGGGCTCGAGCCGCGCGATGAGCGACTGCGCCTCCTGGCGCGGCGACCCGCACACGGCAGGCGTCGGGTGCAGGGCCGCGGCGAGTTCGAGCGACGAGACATCGCACTTGAGCGTGCCCGAGACAGGCGTCGCCAGGTGCCACAGCGTCGGCGTCGCTGCCAGTTCCGGTACAGGCGGTGCGGTGAGCGTCTCGCAGTACGGCGCCAGAGTGTCGAGCACGAACTCGACAACGAAGCGGTGCTCGTACAGATCCTTGGCCGACTCCGCGAGCGCGCGCGCGGCGCGCTGGTCCGCTTCGACCGTTCCCCGACGCGGCGTGGACCCGGCCATGGGCAACGACGTCACGTCCCTGCCACGACGCTCGATGAGCAGTTCCGGACTCGCGCCGACCAGCGTGCGCGCCGTTCCCGGTGCGACGTCGGCCAGCGGCACGCAGAACGCGTGTGCGGCGGCATCGGAGCGCAGGGACGTGAAGACACGCGCGACGTCGATGGGCGCCGGTCCGTGCAGGGCGAGCAGGCGACCGAGCACGACCTTGTCCACGCCAGCGGCTGCCATCGCGTCGAGTGCCTCGCGCACCGCGCGCTCGTACGCGCCCCGCGAAGGCTGCTCGACGATCCGCCACTGGTGCGGCGTCACGGACTGTCGCGAGCCGGGCGCCACGCGCGACGTCGGTTCACGGTGGACGTCGTCGACGGCGAACAGGTGTGCGGGCGCGTGCCTGTCGAAGGGCAGCGCGCCGACGAGGGCGGCGTCAGGACGCCCCGCCACGGCGCGCCACGCCGTCGACTCGACGTCGGTGACCGCGTCGCGAATCGCGCCGGAGGTCACCGGGGCTGTCATCGTGTCTGTCGGGCTGGCCAGGACGAACAGGGGCGACACCGAGGTGTGGAGCACGGGGACGGAAGCAGGAGACGAAGAAGCGGGCATGGAGCAGGCCTTGACGCGAAAGCGTCCACATTGAGATCCAATCTCAATGTGTTTGATACCATAATGCCGACCGAATCGGTCGCTCAACTGACGAATCGTTCAGAAATCGTGACGCTCCTCTCTTCCAGCGGTCCCTCCCAGCGCGTGCTCGTCGTCGAGGACGAACGCAAGCTGGCGCGCGCTCTCGACGAGGGGCTCTACCAGACCGGCTACGCGGTCACCGTAGTCTCGTCAGGCGAGGACGCGCTCGACGCGCTGACACGCGACGCGTTCGACGTCGTGCTCCTCGACGTGATGCTGCCCGGCCTCGACGGGTTCGGCGTGGTCTCGGCGATGCGACGTGCCGGCGACGCCACGCCGGTGTTGATGCTGACGGCGCGCGACACGGTCGCCGATCGCGTCGACGGCCTCGACGCCGGTGCCGACGACTACCTCGTGAAGCCGTTCGAGTGGCCGGAACTCCTCGCGCGACTGCGGGCACTCACCCGTCGCGGCCAACGGCCCGACACGCGTCTCTCCATCGCGGATCTCCTCGTCGATCGCGTGGAGCGGATCGCGACGCGCGCCGGTCGGGACCTGCTGCTCACGCCGCGCGAGTTCGACCTGCTGGCGTATCTGCTGCAGCATGCCGGCCAGGTCGTCTCCCGCGACATGCTCGCGCGCGACGTCTGGCGACAGGACCATCGCGGCACGCCGATCGACAACGTCATCGATGTCCATGTGGTACGCCTGCGCCGCAAGGTGGATCACGGCTTCGCACCAGCGCTGATTCACACGATTCGCGGACTGGGCTTTGTCCTGCGCGACAATCAGCCGTAGATGACACAGGGCCTGTCCGGACATCCGGCAGCATCACCGGGACGGGAGACGCAGGATGCCGCACGGCGACCGTCGCTGCACACGCGCGTCGCCGCGTGGCTCCTGCTGCTGCTCGCCGTCACGCTCGCGGCGTTCGCCGCGGTGCTCTATCTCGCCGTGTCGCACGGGTTGTGGCGGGAATTCGAGGCGCGGCTCGCACACGAAGTGGACTCCACGCGCAGCGTGCTCGCGCCGTACTGGACGCAGGACGGCATCAGCGAGCCGGCCTACATCAACCCGATTCCCGCGCACGACCGCCGGTGGGTCGAGGTGTGGTCGCTGACCGGGGCGCGCCTCTTCCAGTCGCCGCAGGCCGTTGCGCGGCCGATCGACGGCGTCGGTCCTGCCACTGCCGCGCGCGCCGTGTCAACGCACGACGCGTCGGGCGATCCGATCCGCGTGCTCGACGTGCCCACCGGGATCATCGGCATGCCCGTGATCATGCGTGTGGTGGAGTCCGAGTCGTCGCTCCGCGCGCAGTTGCGATCGATCCGCGTGCTCATCGTCGCCGGCCTGCTCACGTGCCTGCTCGTAGCCGTACTCGGGTCCTATGGCCTGACGCGCTACGCCTTGCGCCCGCTGGGCGATCTCGTGGCGCAGACGGCTGACATCACGGCCGATCGCCTGCACAACGGCGTGCGCATCGAGGGCGCGGACCGGGAAGTCTTCGCGGTGGCCGAGGCGTTCACGCGTACGCTGCGACGACTCGACGTGTCGTTCGAACAGGCGAAGCGGTTCAGCGCCGACGCGTCGCACGAACTGCGCACGCCCATCACGTCGATCAGGACGATCGGCCAGGTCGCGCTGCAGGATGCCACAGCGGTGTCCGGCCAACGCGAGGCCATCGCCAGCATGGTCGAAGAGACGGAGCATCTGACGCGCCTGCTCGACGCCCTGCTCCTGCTCGCCCGCGCCGACGCACAGCAGGCCCCCATCACACTCGCCCCTGTCGACCTCGGCGCGTTGACGCGCGACATCGCCGACGAATGGGCGGTCGTGTCGGAGGACAGACAGCACACGCTCCTCGTCGACGCGCCCACGCTCACGATCGACGGCGATGCGAGCCTGCTACGCCTCGCCATCGGCAACATCCTCGGCAACGCGATCCGCTACACGCCGCCGGGCGGACGGATTCAGGTGAAGGTGTACACCTCCGGCAACGGGCAACCGGCAACGGGCAACCGGTCGGTTCAGGCGGGCACCGGGCAGCGGGCACCGGGCACCGGAACCGCACGGCAACCGAGCACCGACATCGCGGCATCGCGGCATTCGGCATTCCCGATGGCGCGCGTGTCCGTGCAGGATTCGGGACCGGGGATCGCACCCGAGCACCAGGCGCTGGTGTTCGAGCGCTTCTATCGCGTGGATCGCGGGCGATCGCGCGAGGCGGGCGGCACGGGGCTCGGGCTGTCGATCGCGGCGTGGGCGGCGACGGCGCACGGCGGGCAGGTCACCGTCGAGAGCACGCCCGGCGAAGGCAGCACGTTCATGATCGACGTGCCGATCGCGAGCGCGAACACTCAGTCCGGGGCGATGCGTCCTACGCGATCCGGCGATCCCTCGCGCGACTTGAACGTCACGTAGGCGACGCCCGTGCGCGGATCGACAGCCACCGTGTTGGGCCGCGTGCCTCCCGTGCGCGTCTCGATGACCGTCAGCGTGCGCGTGTCGATCACCGACACCGTCTCGGCGCCCCTGTTGGTCACGTAGAGACGCTGCCGCGCAGTGTCGAGCGCCAGTCCCAGCGCGCCATCACCTGTCGCGATTGTCTCCACGACCTTCCCGCTCGCCACGTCGAGCGCCGTCACGGTGCCCGACCGCTGATGGCTCGCGTAGAGACGGTCCGCCGCACCGTCGTACTCCAGGTGCGTCGTCCCTGCGCCACCGGACGCGAAGCGGCGCACGACCTGCCGCGTGGCGAGATCGATCTCGATGATCTCGCTGCTGGCGATGCTGCACGTGAACAACCGGTTGCGCCTGGTGTCGAGCGCGAGGCCTGTCGAACGTCCGCCGACGTTGGTGATTTCGTGCGCGATCGTGTGCGTTGCCCCGTCGATCACCCAGATGCGGCTCGCGGGCTCCGGAATCGAGACGTACACGCGATTGGCCACGGGGTCGACGAGTGCGCGGAACACGTGCGCGCCAGGATCGCCGGCCTTGCCGATCGTGGCGATCGTGCGGCCCGAGACGGCGTCGATCGCCACGACGGTGCCCGTCGTGGTGCTCGTGCCATACAGCACGCGCGTGCGGTCGTTGAACGCCAGCCCGAATACGGGCCTGCCGTCGGTGTCCAATGACGTCCGCTCGCGCAGGGTCTTCGGATCGAGCACGAAGATGCGTCGCGCCGATGGTTCCGTCGACGCGACGTACACCGCGTCGGTGCTCATCCCGACGACCACTTCATAGATACCGGCGCCGACGGATCGCAACGTCATCGATCGGGTACTCGCCGCGGTGTGCGCGTACGACACGACGCACGCCAGCACCAGGATGGCGGCCCGCGCGGCGCCCGCCAGCCGCGTCATGGCGCGCCCCTCACCACACCAGGTGCGTGAACGGCGGGACGTAGGCCTGCAACAGGACCAGGCCGCCGACCATCGCCGCGAGGACGAGACTGTGCCAGAACACGTACCGCAGGATGTCGCCCTCGTGCCCGTACCACCGCGTCGCCGTGCTGGCGACCACGATGCTCTGGGCGTCGATCATCTTGCCCATGACGCCGCCCGAGCTGTTGGAGGCCGCCATCAGCACGGGATTGAGTCCGAGCTGTTCCGCCGTGATCCGCTGCAGGCTTCCGAAGAGCACGTTCGACGAGGTGTCCGATCCCGTGAGTGCGACGCCGAGCCACCCGAGCATGGTGCCGAAGAACGGGTACAGGACACCAGTCCCCGCGAAGGCGAGACCGAGCGTGGCATCGAGCCCCGAGTAGCGCGTGGTGAACCCGATCGCCATCATCACGGCAATCGTGACGAGCGACGTGCGCACGAGCACGAGCGTCCTGACGTACGTCCTGACGAGTTCCGCGATGGAGCAGCCCATCACGAGTCCGGCAACGATCGCGGCGATGAAGATGCTCGTGCCCGTGGCCGACAGCCACGACACGGCGAACAACGCCGGCTCGCGCGCGGCCTCGGCCACCACCGGCGGCACACGCTGGATGAGGTCGTGCAGACCCGGCACCGCGAGGCGCACGGTGGTCCAGTCGTCGAGCGCGGCCTTCACGGGCGGGAGTCCCCACACGAACACGAGCGCGCTGAGAATCGCCCACGGCACCCATGCCCGGATGACATCGGCACGCGTCGGCTCCGCCGCACCATCGTCCTGACGCGCGCCGAGGCGGTCGCCCGGCGTCCAGCCGTCTGACGGTTGCCACACCCTTAGGAACAGCACCAGCGACAGCATCGACGCGATGGCCGCCGCCACGTCGACGAGCCAGGGACCATGCAGGTTGGAGACGAGCCCCTGGAGCACCGCGAACGGCACGCCGGCGGCGAGGATTGCCGGCCAGACGCCGATCATGCCGCGCCAGCCCGCGAACGCCGCGATGAGCCAGAACGGGACGATCACGGAGAACAGCGGCAACTGGCGACCGACCATGCCGCTCAACGCGAGCAGGTCGAGTCCGCTCACGGCGCTCAACGCGATGATGGGCGTGCCGAGGGCACCGAACGCCACGGGCGCCGTGTTGGCGATGAGCGAGAGTCCCGATGCGGCGAGTGGCGCGAAGCCAAGCCCGATCAGGAGCGCGCCGGTGACGGCGACGGGCGTCCCGAAGCCAGCGGCCCCCTCGAAGAACGCGCCGAAGGCGAACGCCACGAGCAGGAGTTGCAGCCGCGCGTCGCGCGTGACGTGCGTGATGCTCTGCCGCAGCGTGGCGAACAAGCCGCGCTGTTCGGTGAGCTGGTAGAGGAAGATGACGTTGATGACGATCCAGCCGATGGGCAGCAACCCGTAAGCGGCACCGTACCCAGCGCTCGCGAATGCCATCGAGGCCGGCATGCCGAACAGCCCGATGGCCACGACGAGCGACGTCACGAGGCCGACGAGCGCCGCCTTGTGCGCGTGCAGCTTCAGGAACGCCAGCGATCCGAGCAACGCCACGATGGGCAACGCCGCGAAGATGGTGGACAGCCAGGCCTGCCCGAAGGGGTCGTACACCTGCTGCCACATGGACGAAGGCTCCTCTTCTGTTCACTCACGGCTCACGGCTCACGGCTCATGGCTTGCGGAACAGCACTCGTTGGTCAGTTGCCGGCTTGTCCACCGCAGCGCGCGGCGCGAAGGCAGGCCGATTGCCGGGTTGCCGGTTGCCGGTTGCCGGTTGCCGGTTGCCGGAGTATAGACTGCCACCTGTGGCGCGCGAAGATCTCCTGCCAGCGCTCGGGCGCGTGGTGCCTGCCGATCGCCTGCTGACGCGGCCTGGCGCGCTCGCACCATACGAGTTCGACGGCCTCACCGCGTATCGCGCACGCCCCTGCGCGGTGATCCTGGCCGAATCGGCGGACGAGGTGATCGAAACCGTGCGGCTGTGCCACGCGGCGCGCGTGCCGTTCATGGCGCGCGGAAGCGGGACCAGCCTGTCTGGCGGCGCGGTGCCCATCGAAGACGGCGTGGTCATCGCGCTCAATCGCCTGAACCGCGTGCTCCGGCTCGATCCCGATGCCCGCATCGCCGTCGTGGAACCCGGGGTCGTCAACCTCGCCGTCACGGCACTTGCCGCTCCGCACGGTCTCTACTACGCTCCCGATCCCTCGAGCCAGTCGGTGTGCACCATCGGCGGCAACGTGGCCTTCAACTCCGGTGGCGCGCACTGCTTCCGTCATGGCATGACGGCCAACCACGTGCTGGGGCTGCGCGTGGTGCTCGGCGACGGCACCGTGGTGACGCTTGGCGGCGAGAGCCTCGAACAGGTCGGGCCGGACATGACGGGGCTCTTCATCGGCTCGGAAGGCCTGTTCGGCGTGGCGCTGGAGATCACGCTGCGTCTCGTGACGCGGCCAGCGCTCTACCGCACGATGCTTGCCGCGTACGACAGCCTGCAGGCGGCAGGCGATGCCGTCTCGCGCGTGATCGAGTCGGGTCTGCTGCCGGGCGCGATGGAGATCATGGATCGGCTCGCGATGGACGCCGCCGAGGCCGCCGTCCAGGCTGGCTACCCTCGCGACGCCGCGGCCGTCCTCATCGTGGAGTGCGAAGGTGAATCGCCGCAGGTCGAGGCCGAGTTCACGCGCCTGATGCAGATCATCGAGGCGTCTGGCGCCGCGCACACGCACGTGGCCGCCGACGATGACGAACGGGCGCTGATCTGGAAGGGCCGCAAGTGCGCGTTCTCGGCCGTGGGGCGCCTCAGTCCCGACTTCATCGTGCAGGACGGCGTGGTACCGCGCGCGCGGCTCGGCGAGGCACTGGCCGCGATCGAGGCCTTGTCCCGGACGCACGGCGTTCGCGTAGCCAACGTCTTCCACGCCGGCGATGGCAACCTGCACCCGTTGATCCTCTACGACGGCCGTGTGAGTGGCGCACACGATCGCGCCGAGGCGCTGGCGGCCGACATCCTGCGGTTGTGCATCAGCCTCGGTGGATCGATCACCGGCGAGCACGGCGTAGGCCTGGAGAAGCGCGCGTTCCTCCGCGAGATGTACGGAGAGCCCGATATCGACTGGATGCGACGACTCCGCGCCGCGATGGACCCGCACGCCGTGGCCAATCCTGGCAAGAAGCTCGATCCGGCCTTCGACATCCCTGCCTCGCACGGCCTCCACCCGCTCGAGCGCGCGGGCGTGATCTCGCGCGTATGACCACGGCACGCCCCACGACCATCGACGATCTCGCGGCGCTCGTGCCGAGTCGGACTCGCTGGCACGTGCGTGCTGGCGGCACCAAACCGGCACTCTCGACGCCACCGCCGGACGTCGACCAGTTGAACCTCGCCGGCCTCACCGGCATCACCGAGTATTCGCCGGAGGAGTGTACGTTCACCGCGCTCGCCGGGACGCGTCTCTCAGACGTGCAGCACGCACTGGCCCCGCACCGACAGTACCTCCCGTTCGATCCGCCGTTCGCACCGGCGGGCGCGACGCTGGGTGGAACGGTGGCCGCCGGTGTCAGCGGGCCGGGCCGTCTGCGGTTCGGCGGCGTCCGCGACTTCCTCATCGGCGTCCGCCTGGTCGACGGCGACGGGCATGTCCGTCAGAGCGGCGGCAAGGTGGTGAAGAACGCCGCTGGGTTCCTCCTCCATCAGGCGCTCGTCGGCAGCGCGGGACGATTCGCCGTGCTGGCCGAGCTCACGTTCAAGGTCTTCCCGGCACCGGAAGCCTCCGCCACTGTCGCGATCGCGACGGGCAGCGTTACCGACGCCGTCGCACTGATGCTGATGGTGCAGCGTGAGCGCTTCGACGTCGACGCGATGGACATCGCGCCGCCGGGCACGCTTTTCGTGCGGCTCTCGGGATTCGCCGAGGCGCTTCCCGCGCGTCTCGAGCGCCTGCAACGTGTTGCCGGCATCAGTGCGCATGTCCTTACAGGTTCGGACGAGGCGTCCGTGTGGCGAGAGGCGCGTGAATGCGAGTGGAGCGAGGACGGCGCGTCGCTGGTACGTGTCCCGCTCACGAGTTCGCAGGTCGCGCGACTCGACGTGAGTCTCGACGCCCATGGCGTACGCCGGCGATACAGCGTCGCTGGCAACCTTGCGTGGATCGCGTGGACACCGCCGCTCGACACGCTCGACACGCTCTTGCGCGGTCTCGGACTCGGCGGTCAGGTGTTGATCGCTCCGACACCTCTCCACTCGCCGTTCCTCGGCATCGTCACGGCAGGCGTGTTCGACGAGCGCGTGCGGACGGTGCTCGATCCGCATCGCCGATTCGCAGGGTGACAGGCAGTGCAGCATCACATCCCGCCGGATCCGTCGAACCCGCAGCGCAACGCCATGGCACGCGCCGTGGAAACGTGCGTGCACTGCGGCTTCTGCCTCACGGCCTGTCCCACCTATCAGGTGCTCGGCGAGGAGATGGACTCGCCGCGCGGGCGGATCGTGCTGATGAAGCAGGTGCTCGAAGGCACGCTGTCTGCCGATGACGCACAGCCGCACGTGGACCGCTGCCTCGGCTGTCTCGGCTGCGTCACGGCGTGCCCATCACGTGTGGCGTATGGCGATCTGCTCGTGCCGTTCCGGTCGTCGCCGGTAACCCGAGGCACATCGACTCTCGATCGCCTGCAGCGACAACTCCTGCTCGACACGCTGGAATCGCCGGCACTGTTCAGGGTGTCGGCCCGCCTGGGCGCGATCGCGAAGCGCGCCGCGCGCGTACTGCCGGCACGCGTCAGGCCGATGCTCGATCTGCTGCCGACGCGACTGCCCGAACCGGTGGCCATCCCGCCGCTCGTCAAGCCGATCGGCCCTCGACGCGCCCGGGTTGGCCTGCTTGCGGGATGCGTGCAACAGGCGCTCGGTCCGGAGATCGCCCTCACCACGGTACGCGTGCTCGCCGCCAATGGCGTCGAGGTGGTGACGCCGCCGCAGCAGGGCTGCTGCGGTGCGCTGGCGCTGCACACGGGCGAAGCCGACCGCGCATACGACAGGGCCACGGCGCTCATCAGGGCGTTCCCGCCCGATCTCGACGCGGTCGTCACCAACGCCGCCGGCTGTGGGTCGGCGATGAAAGAATACGGACACGCCTTCGCGGGGCGCGCGCAGGAGGACGCGCTGGCGGCGTTCTCGTCACGCGTGCGTGACGTGTCGGAGTTTCTTCACGCATTGGGCCAGGTGCCGATGCCGCCGCTCGACGAACCGCTGGTCGTGGCCTATCACGACGCCTGCCACCTCTCGCACGCACAGGGCATCCGCCGCGCGCCGCGCGCGCTGCTCGCGTCGATCCCGAACGTACGGATCGTCGACATCCCGGATGGCGACATCTGCTGCGGATCGGCAGGCCTCTACAACGTCGAACACCCGGACATCGCGGACACCCTCGGCGCGCGCAAGGCCCGCGCCGTGGCCACCACCGGCGCCGACGTCCTGACAGCCGGCAACATCGGCTGCCTCGTCCAGATCGCGCGCCATCTGAATGCCGCAGGCACCCCGATCCCCGTCATGCACACGATGGTGTTGCTCGACAGGGCGATACGGAATGCTCCGGCAACCGGCAACGGGCAACCGGCAACAGGATAGCTACGGCACCGCGGTATCTGGCAGCGGGCAGGGGGTTCCACGTCGTAGCCGTCCGGTTGCCCGTTGCCGGTTGCCGGTCTAGATCTCCCTCGGCAGAATTCCCTCCCACCCGGCGCGGAAGCGCGGGCGGCGGATGAAGGGGGCGGCTTCGGGGGCGTTGGTGGCGCGCATGGTGCGCCAGTCCCATTCAATCTTCCTGCCCGTTCGATACGCGACGTTGCCGAGGTGATTGGCTTCCGTGGTCCACGCGGCGTACTGGAAGTTGGAGCCGGGCACCGGTCCCTTGCCCTTGGCGTGGTCGACCCACTCCACCCAGTGCCCCGGTGAGCGCGGCAGCGTCTCCGGCGGTGGCGTGACGCTCGCGAAACGGTCTTCGGGCAGGAGCGTCCCGTTGCCGAGGAGCATGCCCTTCTCGCCGATGAACACGCAGGAGCGCGCGCCCCACGCCTCCACCCAGCCGGGCGGCTTGCTGTCGCCCTGGTGCCATACCAGCGTGAGCGCGGGCTGATCGCCGACGGCGGCGTACTCGTACGTGGCCTTCAGCGTCGCCGGTGCGAGTTCCTTGTGCGGCACGGGAACGTTCGGCGACTCGGCGTGGACCGACACGGGCGCGAGATACCGCCCTGCCTGCCCATCCTGTCGCCACAAATCGAGCACCGTGTACGGCACGTCGTTGTCGTGCGATCCGAGATCGCTCATCGTGCCGTTGCCGACGTCCCACCAGCGATACCAGCGCGGGCCCGGGAAATACGTGGCGTGATACGGGCGCTCCGGCGCGGGTCCGAGCCACAGGTCGTAGTGCAGGTGCGCCGGTACCGGCATCGTCTCCGTGAAGCGATCGACGATCTGGATGCCGTTGTAGAAGCCGTGCGGCTTGTCGAACTTCTCGGCAGACGCCGCGTCCTGCAGCCCCCATGCGCGGCTCGCCCACACATGCACTTCGCGCACCTTGCCGATCGCGCCGGTGTCGAGAATCTCCTTGATGCGACGACGTTGCGGTGACGCGTGTCCCTGGTTGCCCATCTGCGTCGACAGGTGCGGATACTTGCGCGCCGTCTCGCGGACGAGCCGCGTCTCCCAGATGTTGTAGGCGAGCGGCTTCTCGCAGTAGACGTGCTTGCCGTGCGTGAGCGCGAGGTACGTGGCGAACACGTGCGTGTGCTCCGCCGTGGCCACGACGACCGCGTCGAATGCCTTCGGGTTCTCGAAGACCTTGCGCAGGTCCGTGAACTTCGCGGCCTTCGGATACCGCACGCCAGCCGAATCGAGCGACTCCTGGTTGATGTCGCAGAGCGCGACGATGTTCTCGTCGGGATGCCTGTCGAGCGGCCCGCTGCCGTCCGTGCGCTTGGGCGGCGCTTCCGGGTTGATCGTCAATTCGTTGAGGCTCGCGCCGCCACGCCCGCCCGCACCGATGACGGCGATGTCGAGCTTGCCGTTCAGGTTCTGCCCGCGCAACAGCTCCGGCGCGTGCGCCAGTACCGTGCCGGCCGCCACCGCGCGCCCCACGAACTCGCGGCGCGTGACACGTCGCACACCAGACCAGACCGTCGTTTTCTTCACGTCGTTCCTCCAGAGGGGCGCACGGCGCGCGCCATGAACGCGAGCGCGCGGCGGGCCAGCCAGAACACGATCACCGTCAGGATCAGCAGGCACACGATCGGGATCACGATCGCGGCAATCGCGACGCCCACCGCGCCGGCCGTCTCGCCCGTGGCGACAACGGGATTGGCGAATCCGACTGTCGCCACGCCTGCCTTGGCGCGCACGACGGCGCTGCTCGCCTTCGTGAGGCCGGCCATGCCTCCGCCACCGATGATCGCGACGGGCCAGAGGATCGCGGGCGGGATGTCCGCCATCACCGCGGCGCTGGCGACGATGCCTGCGACCACGGCGGCGGGACTCGCGAGCAGGTCGAGCGCGTGGTCGACGCCGGGCACGTAGTACGCGATCACTTCGGCCACGCTCGCCGTCGCCATCGTGATGAGCGCCGGCGTGCTCGACAGCCATTCGAACCCGTGCGAGAGCGGCAGCACGTCCAAGCGCGCGGCAAGTCCGGCCACGAGCAGCGGCGCGAACACACGGAACCCCGTCGCGGCGGCAAGACCGATCCCGATGGCGACGGCGACCAGCGACTCGAGAGACACGGGGATGGGCATGGGCGTGGTGTCGATGGTAGTACGTTTCACCTATTGCGCGACGGTCAGACGCTCGGCCATCATCCCGCCTCTGTCGACGCGTCCCCCATATCTCGCCTGCGCCCTCGTCGGACTCGGTGGACTGTTCTCCGGGGTCACGGGTCCCCTGCTGTCGACATTCGTGCCGATCCTGGTGCGCGACGCGGTGGGCGACCACCGCTCGCTCATCGGCGCAATCATGGCCATCGACAACGTGCTGCTGCTCCTGCTCGTGCCGCTGGCCGGCGCGCTGTCGGATCGCGCACGCGCGAGTGGAGGCAGTCGGCTCCCGTTGATCGTCGCGGGATTGGTCCTCGCCGCGATCGGCATGGCGCTCATGCCGGCGTCGGTGTCGTTCGGCGTCGGCGGCCTCGTGGCGACGATGGTGATGCTCTACGCGGGGATCAACCTGGAACGATCGCCGGCGCAGGTACTGGTGGCCGACATGGTGCCATCGCGCTACCGGTCACTGGCGTCCGGCTCGGTCACCTTCCAGATGTGCCTTGGTGCGATCGTCTTCCTGATGCTCGGTCGCGCGCTGGGCATGCGCGTCGCGTTCACGGTCGCGGCCGTCACCGTGCTGCTCATCGCCGTGGCATTCGCCGCTGGCCTGCGCACGCCGAGTGACTCGCCCGCGGATCCCGACGAGAGCGCGGCGTCGCTCGTCGCGACGCTCGTGGCCGCGGTACGCGGCACGCTACCGGGCATTCGCGCCGTGTTCCTCGCGTCGCTGCTGTTGCAGATGACGTTCCAGACGTTCTCGACGTGGTTCGCCCTGCACGGTACCGAGCGCTTCGGCGTGCGTCCCGAAGACGTGACCGTGGCATTCATCGCCTGGGCGATCGGCGGCGTACTCGGCGCGCTGCCGGCCGGCGCGATCGGCGTCGGGTTCGGGCGCCGGACCGCGATGCTGGTCGGGTTCGGCCTGATGGCGGCAAGCCTCCTCGCGCTCGACCGCGTCCCGTCACTGAACGCAGCGGCGCCGCTGCTCTGCCTGGCATCCGCCGCGTGGACGCTCCCGGCGGTCAACGCGTACCCGCTCTTCGTCGAACCGATCCCACCACAGCAGCGCGGGATGGTGTCGTCTGTGTTCCTGCTGTCGATGGCCTTCGGCGGCGCAATCGGCGATCCCCTCAACGGCGCCATCTTCGACGCCGCCGGCAGCTACCGCCCGCTCTTCATGTCGATGGCCGTCTACACCGCACTCGCATTCATGGCCATGCTGAAGGTCCCACGGGGAGCGGGGGAGGCGGTCGAAGTCCAAAGGGAAGTGGTCAAAGGATAAGGACAGTCACAAAGGAGGAAGCCACAAGTCACAAAGGGCACAGCACAAAGGCCGACCAGTCGCCGTTCGTCTTGGCGCTTCGTGACTCGATGCAGCCGTTCCCTTCGGGCTGACGGACGAAGGCCGGCGACGACGTCATGCCCAGGAAGCGGGCCTCGGCCTGAACGTCGGCGCTGAGATGGACACTCCCGTGATCGTGGCGCAGCGCCAGGCCGGTCGCGGTGGCGGGGGCGAGGCCGCCGAAGTGGTCGCGGACACCTTGGCGGAGCGGCTCGAGCGCTTCGAAGCGATCGCCGTGCGTGGCGGCGTGGATCCCGACGCACTCGCGGTGCAGTGGTCGATCGCGGCGAAGATCGTGGCGGCGCCCTCGACGAGCGTGACGGCCGGTCGTGGGGTGGGCGTGTCGCGCACGCCGCGCGTAGAGCGTCGACCGGGACAGGTCCCACTCCCGTACGACGCGCGCGATCCCGTAGGGCCGGCGCGTGGAGGGCGACGACTCACGCTCTCCAGGTCGGCACCGCGCAACAGCTCGAGCACCACCGACACCTTCCGTCGCGCCGACCACCGCCCGGTGCCACCGCGGCTCGGCGAGGCTGAGGCCTCGCCTGGTTCTTGTCTGGACATACCCCTTTCTCCTTGCTCCAAAGGGCTGTCCAATCATTTCGTGCGGCGCGGGATTGGCGCTTCGTGCCTTACCCTTGTGACTTTTCTCCTTTTTCGCTGTCCTTATCCGTTATCCATTGGACTTTGGACTTTCCTCACGCCCTACACCGAGTGCGTCGGCCACCCTGTTTATGTAGTTGAACCAGGACGCGATCAGCGTGATTTGCAGGATGCCGCGATCGTCGAAGCCGACGGCGCGCAGCCTGTCGTGGAACGCGGGCGAGATGCGCGTTGCGTCCTTCGTGATCTGCTCGACGTACTCGAGCATCACGCGATCCTGATCCGGCAGCGGTACCTGACGGAAGTCCGTCTTCAACGTCTCGACGAATGCCTCGTCCAGCGTGACCCTACGCAGAAACTCTGCGTGAGATTCCAGTCAATACTGGCACCTGTTGGTCGCCGACACGACGGTGGTGATCATCTCGTGCTGGCGCCGCGTGAGCGGCAGGTCGGGCGACATCAGCGCACCGAAGGCCGAGAACCCGTGGAAGAGCGCGTCGGGAATCAGCGAGTGCGACGCCACGATGCCGTCCGTCTGCGCGTGGTGCGGATGCGTCGGCTCGGCGTACTCGATCGGATAGAGCGTGTGCTGCGCCTCGCGCGCGCGCATCAGCGTTTCGTCGCTGTCGAACGGAACCACCTTGATCCAGGTCATGGGAACGACTCCTCCTCACGCGACACCGGCGATCGCGCCTGAATGATACGGTAGACGGGCAGCGCCGCCAGCACCGTCACGGCACCGAGCAGGGCCAGCAGCGGGTTGCTCGCGCCGACGAGCACCAGCAGCACGCTCACCAGCAGCAGGAAGACGATGGCCGGCCACGGATGCATCGGCACGACGATCGACGGATCGCGGCGTCGCAGGACGAACACACCCACCACCGTCGCGGCGATGAACGCCACCACGATGAAGACGAAGAACGCGACGATCGACTCGAACGTGCCGATCGCCACGAGCAGCGAGGCCAGGATCGCCTGCGTCGCGATCGCGCGCGCCGGCGTCCCCCATCGCGGGTGGATGGCGGCCACGGCACCCGGCAGCACGCCGTCGCGCGCCATCGCCGTGTAGATCCGCGGCGCGATCATCTGCATCGCGCCAAGGCTGCCGAAGACGCAGACGATGACGATGGCCGCAACGACGGTGCCGCCGCCAGGTCCGAGCGTCGCCTCGCCAACCTGGGCGATGAACGCCTGCCCTTCCACGACCTCGCCTATCGGCACGACGGCAATGAACGACATTGTCGCCGCGACATAGGTGAGCGTCACGATGGCGAGCCCGATGAGGAGCGCTCGCGGCAGCGTCCACGACGGATCGCGCACTTCGCCGGCGATCCTCGTGACTTCCCACCATCCGCCGAACGAGAAGAACGCGGCGACGAACGAACCGGCGGCCGCGCCGACGAGCGGCGGTGCGCCGGGGTGTCGTGCGACGAACGGCACGAAGCGATTCCAGTCGGCAGCCGGACTGCTGAACGCGGCGACGGTCAGTGCCGCGACGAGCACGACCTTGAGTACGGCGATGGCGGTCAGCAGTCGCACGCCGAGCGTGACGCCGGCGATGTGGACGGCGGCGAACGTCGCGATCGCACCAATGGCCACCAGACGCATGCCCACATCGCCCATCGGGATGACGTACGCGACGTAGCCTGCCAGCCCGGCCGCCAATGCCGCCGTGATGCCCGGGTCCATCAACAACAGGCACATCCAGCCATACAGGAACGCGATCCGCAGGCCGTACGCCTCGCGCAGGTAGACGTAGCCGCCGCCGGCCTGCGGATAGCGCGATGCGAGCGCGCCGTAGCACAGCGCGCCGCACATCGCCATGGCCCCCATCACGCCCCACACAACCAGGACGCCGAGCGGCGACGCGATGCTGCGGATGATCGATCCCGGCGTGAGGAAGATGCCGACAGCGATGACCTGGCCGACGACAAGCGCGACCGCCGCCCACAACCGCAGCGGCCGCGCCGAGACAGACTCGGTCATCTCAGAACGTGGCGCGCACGGCGAACTGGAACGCGCGCGGCCCGCCCGATCCGAACACGCCGCCCGCTGTCGAGATCGCCTCACCGAAACCCGAGGAGCGCATGTAGCCCGCCGACGTCGGATCGCCGCTGTCGCGCACGAGCACGTTGGCGTACCCCGAGTAGTTCTTCACGCTCGAGCCGAGCACGTTGGTCACGTTGAAGACGTTGAAGACCTCGACGATGGGTTCGACGCGCACGCGACCGCCGCCGATCGCGAACGGACGCGACACGCGCAGGTCCACCGACGCGAACCCGTCGCTGAATCGTGCATCGTCTCGCACGTACGGCAGCAACTGGCCGTCGACGCCGCCCGCGGCGTTGAGGGTGGCCAGCGCCGCGTTGAGGTCTGCGCCGGTCTTGAACAGCCGGCCACCGGCGTTGCGCTGGAATGCCGGCACGCGCGACTGCCCGTCGGGCATGAGGATGTCCATCGGCACGCCTGACGCCAGCGTCATGATTGGCGCGACTCGCACGCCGGCCGGTGCCTCCATCCACGCCGCCAGCGCGAAGCGGTGGCGCTGATCATTCGGCGTCGGCCCGTACTCGCGGCGCAGGTCGTTGGGGTCGAGCGGCCCGTTGGCGAACGGGATCTGATCGTCGTTGGCGTAGTTGAACGCCTTGGCGAACGTGTACGACGCGCGGAAGCCGAGGCGCGCGCTGCGGCGTTCGGCGCTCACGAGCAGGGCGTCGTAGCGCGTGCCGACGCTCGACTCGAGGTTGACGACACGATCGGGCCCGCCGACGACGGGATTGAAGACCTCGCCGATGTCGCGCCCGATGATGAAATGCGATCCCGCGGCGTGGATGCCGTCGACGCGCAGCACCGTGTTCCACGGGAGCTCGCGCTGGAACCCGAGGTTGAACTGCTGCACGCTCGGGTTCTGCATCGCGTTGTCGATGATGTTGATGCCCGACGCGCCGGCGCCCGGCAGGATGAAGCCCGTGAACGGGTTCGCCGTCGACGGGGCGAACGGCGGGAACCGTCCCGTCATCGGGTCGAGGAAGAACACGTTGCCCGCGCGCACTTCGATGGGCAGCGCACGCCCGTCGAGACCGCGCTCGAGCGACTGGATCTGCAGCGTGATGCGGTCGTAGTAAATCCCGTAGCCGCCGTGGACGCTCATGCGGCCGCCGTCGGGCGCCCAGTTGAAGCCCACGCGCGGCGACCAGTTGTTCATGTCGCGCTTCCGCGTGCCCTTCAGGAAGGGTGCGACGATCGGATTGATGTTCCCGACGCGGCTGATGTTCTTCACGTCGGTATCGAACTCGTAACGAAGGCCGACGTTGAGCGTCAGGTCCGGCCTGACGCGCCAGTCGTCCTGCACGAAGAACGCCACGTGATGGTTGTCGGCATCGGGCAGCTTCAGGCCGCGGTCGGGAAAGGCGCTGCGCAGCGTGACCGCGAACAGCAGATCGCCATCGTCCACGCGACCGTCGCCGTTGGCGTCGTAGCTCGGGAAGTCTTCGACGAGTTCGATACGCCCGTCGAGGAACACGTCGAGGTCGAACAGCGCGTCGACGCGCTGCCATTCGCCGCCCACGCGCAGGCCGTGCGCACCACGCGTCCAGGACAGGGTGTTGGCCAACTGGAAGCGCTTCTGCGTCGTGCCCTGCGGCACGCGGAACGAGGAACCGTCGAGCATGCTCGGGAACGTGTACTGCGGCCCGCGCGCGACGGGCACGATCGTGTTGTCGAACGTGCTGAACGACGTCGTGAGTGCGTTGACGATCGACGGGCTCACGATGCGCGTCCACGTGCCGACGACCGACTGATACGCATTCCTGCTGCGCTGGCGATACGACGCCGAGCCGATCGCGCGATCGAGCGTGCTCGCGCCCGTGTCTTCCGCACGCTCGCCGGCGTAGCGCACGCTGAGCGAGTCCTCGGAGCCGAATCGCACGTCGATGCGGCCGGAGCCCAGGAGATCGTCGAGCGGCGCCGGAGCGAACGACCTCCGGATGGTCCGCGCTGCGACGTCGCGCTCACCCACCAGCACCGCGCCGTTCTGGTTGCGATACTCCGCGGCGACGAACCAGAACGCCCGTCCGGGTGCGAGCGGACCGCCGAGCGCTCCCGCGATCTGCTGGCGGTCGAACGGCAGCGACTCGCCGCTCGATCTGTCGTACGTGGCGGGCAGCGCCTGCCACGCGCTGTCGCGCGCGAAGAACGAGAGTGACCCGCGCAGGCTGTCCGTTCCAGAACGGGTCACCACGTTGATCGATGAGGATGCCGATCGACCGAGCTCCGCGGTGAACCGCTGCGTGGCGATCTGGAACTCCTGCACCGCCTCCTGCGTGACGTTCTGCAGCGGACCACCCACCACGTCGTCGTTGTTGTCGGCGCCGTCGATCGTGATGTTGCCGCCCCGACCGAGCTGACCGGCCGACGAGATGACCACGGTGTTGGACTTGGTGGGATCGAAGTTCGGTGCGGGCGTGTTGCCCGGTACGAGCAGCGCCAGTTCGAGGAAGTTGCGACCGTTGAGCGGCAGGACGTCGATGGCCGCCGACGGGATCACGGCGTCGACGACCGAGCGCGTGGTGTCGACGGCCGCGGCACCGGCGGTGACCGTGAGCGACTCGTCGATGCCCGCCACGCTCATGTCGATGTCGACAACGAGCGTCTGCCCTACTTCGAGGAGGAGTCCGCGCCGTGCGACGTCGGTCAATCCCGGTGCAGACACGGCCACGTCGACAATCGCCGGCGGGAGATTGGCGATGAGGAAGCTCCCGTCGGCCGACGTCGGCACTTCGCGCGTCGCGCCTGTTGCCGGCGCGGTCACGGTCACGCGTGCTCCGGCGATCGGCGCGGACTGCGCATCCTGCACACGACCACGGATCGTCGACGTCACCTGCGCCTGCGCCGTCGTCGACAGCACGCCCAGCATCATCCCCACCATCCACACACACGCGTATCGCATTCGTTTCACCCCTCGAGCGGCCAGTCACCCGCCGCCAGCACGAGACAAACGCATAGCGTGGCGTGTGCGCGCGCGCACGCCCACACTCGGTTCGGACTATCTCGGGCCATGCGTTTGGACTATGACGGACGTCAGCAGGGCCGAACGGGACGGGCGACCTGTCCACCGCAGCCAGGAGGGCGACGGTGGAAGTCCGGCCCTACTCCCGTTCGATGTCGATCGCGGCGCTGCGCGAGACCAGGCGGACGGTGGGGCCGCCTGTCCCGACGTCGGCGGTCAACTGGCCGCGCGCGGAACCGGCGCGATCGATGTCATCGGCGTGAATCGAACCCGATCGACTGCGCGCGTCGATGTGCATCGGTGCCGTCGGCGGTACGCGGACCGTGATGCGGCCCGACTGCGTCTCCACGTGCCACGGGTCCGACGGCGTACCTGCCACGGCCACGGCGCCGCTGCCCGAGCGCACCGTCAGCGATCGGCCGGCACCCGTCACGTCGATGGCGCTCGATCGCGTCTCCACATCGACCGACGCACCGCCGATCAACCCCACATCGACGCTCCCGCTGCCCGACCGCACACGCACGTCGGTACCGGCGTCGACGATGTCGATCGCGCTGCTCGACGTGGTGACCGAGACAGGTCCTCGCGCGCGATCGACGCGCACGGCGCCGGAGCCTGACGTGACGGTGAGCGCTCCCACGTCAGACGCGGTGATGCGGCCCGACCTCGTCGACAGCCTCGTCGCACCATCGACATCGTCAAGCGCGATGGCCCCCGATCGCGTCACTACATCCACGCGCATCGTCTCGGGTACGCGGACGACATAACTGACGGTGACGGCACGTCGCGCCTCCGCACTTGCCGGGGTCGTGAGCGTGACTGTTCGCGCGTCGGCAGTGATCGGCGGCGCAGCCGCCACCTGCTGCGCCAGTGCGACAGCGTTCGCCGGGACACCGAACCCGACCCTGACGGTGACCGTCCCCGCGATCGCGATGGCCCCGTCGGTACCACGCTGCACAGTTACTGCCCCGCGGTCCGTCTGCACCACGAGTATTGCGTCAGGCGCGACGGGCACGGTCCTGTCGAACGGGAACCGCTGGGCGATAGCCTCCTGCGGCGCCGCCACCAACAGCGGCAGAACCAAGAGGAGCGTCCGGCAAGCGATCGAAGGCAGGCAGTTGATCATGAAGGCTCCAGAAATGCCGCGATGCCGCGACGCCGAATGAGTACCACAGCGACATGGCATCACCGTCAAGGCCGATAGACCTCTCGACGGTGGCGAATCCGGATGACCAGGACGACTACCGTGGTGTCCTCGATGGTGTAGAGGATGCGCCAGTCGCCCTCGCGAACACGCCAGGTATCGGGTTCGGTTCGAGCGCCCTTCAGCGTCACGCAGCCCGGCGGTCGAGGGTCGCCGGCGAGCGCTCGAAGGGCCTCGGCCATGCGCGTCTGGACCGGCGGATCCAGTCTGTCGAAGTCACGCGCAGCGGGCTTGCTGATGTCGACCCGGTACCGCCGCCTGGCAGAAGACGGGGCTCGCTCAGAGCCCACGTTCCGCCAGGAACTCCGCCAGCGGCTTGGTCCCGCCCTTCGTCTTGATCGCCTTCAGCGCACGACGCGCGGCGCGGACGTCACTGGCGTCTTCGAGCTGCTGCAAGAGCGCAAGCGTCTCGACCGGCACGAGCGCGGCAGCCGGCGTGCCGTTGGCAGTCAGGACGATGGACTCTCCGCGATAGCGAACGCGATCCACGACGGCCCCAAGGACCTTGCGCGCGTCGGCCAATGCAACAGTCGTCATAGTTTACACATTGTACACTTTGACCTACGCAATGACAACTGGACGATGAAGACTCCGCGAGGCATTCCCGGCATCGCGACATCTCTCCGCATCCATCATTCGTCATTCATCATTGGTCATTGCTCGACGCCCCTGTGTCGCCCCAGGTACTGCACGATCTGCTCGCGCTGTTCGGGGGTGCCGGCCATGCCGCGGCTCACCATGGTGGCCACGGTTTCGCGCCAGCCGTCGACGGGCTGCCTGACGCGTGTGACGACGGTCGGCAGGTGGCAGCCCGAGCAGAGTTGCTGCACGAGTGCGCGCGCGGGTTCGTCGGGCAGGCCGACACGGTCGAACTCCGCTCGCAGCGCTTCGACGGTATTGAGGCCGGACGGATCCTGGGGAGGCGGGATCGGCTCCATCGACGGCATGGGTGCCTTCGCGTCGACGGCAAACGTGTACAGGCGCCCCGGTGCCTGCGCACCGCTGCGGCCCGTGGCCACCGCGACGTACTGCACGCCGCCGAGCGTGTACGTGATCGGATTGGCGAAACCGGGGGCGAGCGCGACGGACCACAGCGCACGTCCCGTGTCGGCCGCATACGCGCTGAACGTTCCGTCGTTCGATCCGTGGAACAGCAGGTTGCCCGCTGTCGCCAGCGTGCCACCAGTGATGCCAGGTCGATCGAAGGTGAGGCGCCACCGCTCCTTCTGCGTGACGGGATCCCAGGCCACCAGGAACGCCCCCTGCTGCTGGCCACCACCCGCACCGACGATCTGCGGGCCACGCGGGGCAGTCGGCCGTGGCGGGGCCATGGGCTGCGGCGCCGGAGCTGCCGCCCCACCCGGATGGGTCGCCGCGTCGGCAGGCGCCGGCCTGTTGCGCGGCCGACCCGTGTTCATGCGGCCCACCTGGTGCTGGAAGTCCGGATCCCACGCGTACGTGCCCGTGGTGTGCTGTCCCGGGATGTACGCCAGGCCAGCGCCGGGATGGAACGCCATCGCGTGCCAGCTGTGCGCGCCGTCCGAGCCAGGCGACAACCGCTGCCCCGTCGTCCCGTAAGCTGCTTCTGACGTCTCGATGGGACGTCCAGTCACGGGATCGACGCCGGTGGCCCACGTGACGGAGGTGAAGGGCTGCGCCGAGATGAACGCGCCCGTCGCGCGATCGATCACGTAGAAGAAGCCGTTCTTCGGCGCCTGCATCAGCACCTTGCGCGCGCGTCCGTCGAGGCGCAGGTCGGCCAGCACGATCGGCTGCGTGCTCGCGTAGTCCCAGTTGTCGGCCGGCGTCGTCTGGTAGTGCCACACGTACTCGCCCGTGTCAGGGCGCAACGCGAGGATCGAACAGAGATAGAGGTTGTCGCCGCCGCCGGGGCTGCGCAGTTCGCGCGACCACGGCGAGCCGTTGCCCGTGCCGACGTAGAGCAGATCGAGCTCGGGGTCGTACGCCATGCCGTCCCACGGCGTGCCGCCACCGCCGTACGTCCACCACGCGCCGCTCCACGTCTCGGCAGCTCGCGCCATCGCGGCATTCTCGAAGCCGAGACTGGGATCGCCGGGAACGGTCCAGAAGCGCCACACCTGCTGGCCCGTCTGCGCGTCGTACGCCGCGACGAACCCGCGCACGCCGAACTCCGCTCCGCTGATGCCGGTGATCACCTTCCCCTTGATGACGCGCGGGGCGCTCGTGATGCTGTAGTCGTCGGCCCTGCTGGCCACCTGCGTGCTCCACACCGTACGGCCCGTTCGCGCGTCGATCGCGACGAGGCGGCTGTCGAGCGTGCCGACGTAGACCTTGCCGTCGTGGTACGCCACGCCGCGATTCACCGGGCCGCAACAGAGGCTCGGTCCGAGTCTGGTGCGCAACCCGCGCGGGTCCGTCGTGAACGTCGGATGGGGGATCTGCGGATCCCAGCGCCACTTCACCTTGCCCGTACGCGCATCGATCGCGACAACCACGCTCCACGGTCCCGTCGTGTAGATCGTGCCCTCGACGATGAGCGGCGTGCCCTGAAGCTGGCCGGGAAAGGCATCGAACTCGGCCGACCAGGCCAGGCCGAGCCGCGCCACGTTCGCCGTAGTGATCTGCGCCAGCGGACTGTAGTGCGTCTCGGCAGCGTCGAGGCCGTACATCGGCCACGCCGCATCCGTTGCGCTCGCGGGGCCGCGGGCAGCCGCCTGATCGCGATCGGCGGTGCCGACACGCAGGGCTGTCGCGCCGGCGATCACGCCGGCAAGCAGTACCATCACACCGATGCGCCGCGAGCGGCCGCGTACGCCGCGGCTCACCGGGCCTCGCCCGTCGATGCGGCAGCAGGGGCCGATGCGGAGGCCATGCGCAAACCACGAGCGGCGAACTGCTTCTCGATCGACGTCCGCATCGCCGGCAGGTGGCGCAGCGCGTTGCCGTAATAGATCTTCCGCAGCACGGCGTCAGGCAGTCCGAGTCCGGAGACGTGCCAGCGCCCATGCCCGGGCGATCCGCTCGGTGTGCGCACTTGCGCGGGATGCGGGAAGTACTCGTCGAGTGTCTCGAGTATCCGCCAGTGTGGCCGCCAGAACTCGTCGGCCCCGCGAGACTGGCTGCCATCGGTACCGAACAGCACGCGGTCCTGGTACTTGATCAGGAACTCGCGCCAGAAGCGCGGCGCGCGGCCGAGATCCTGGAACGTCGCGGAGAGCTCGATGTCGGCGTTGGGATACGTGTCGAGGAACGTCGCGAGCTTCTCGGGGTCGTAGTACAGCATCGCCATGTGCGCGTTCACGAAGCGCGTCTTCGGGTGCTTGCGATGCATGTGTTCGCGCGCCTGCTCGATCACGAGATGCGACGGCCCGCCGTCCTGGAGGTTGCCCGACGAGTCGCCGCCGCGCCACAGACCGGCTTCGTACCGTTCGTTCTTCGGGGAGATAGGATAGAAGCGGCCGATCGAGTCGCTCGTGTGGATCATCACCGGCCTGTCGTACTTCGCGGCCATCGCCCAGATCGGGTCAAGCCGTGGATCGTCGGCCTGGATGTACGAGCCGTCGGGGTTCTTCGCGCCCTGACCGAGCTGCTTGAAGACCTTCATGCCTTGCGCGCCAGTCTTGAACGCGCGCTCCATCTCCGCGGCGAACCGCCCGGACCAGCCGGGGGCGTTGATGCCATCGAGATTGAGCGTGATGAAGTTCGCCACGCGATCGCGATACGGCTGTCCGGCGGCGAGCACCTCGTCGAGTTGCGTGCCCGTGCCGCCGTTCAGGTTCACGATGACGCCCAGCCCGATGTCGTCCATGAGCGCCACGACCTCGTCGTAAGCGGCCTTCGACGTGAGGCCGCGCGCGTGCACGTGGAAGTCGACGGCGGGATACTTCGCGCGCCACACGTTGGTGCGCGGCAGGCGCAGCAGCGTGTAGGGCATCGGCGGCGGCTCTTCGGCGCTGGGCGTCCAGCCCGCCGGCGGCGCCACCTGCTCCATCGTCGGCAGCGGCGGCGTCCACAGATCGCCTTCCTTCACGTCCGCAGGCGCGCGAGGTTCGACAACGATCCGTGGCGCGACGCTCGTCGGCGCCTGCGCGTGCAGTGACGTGGACGTGCTGCGCATGGTCGCGAGCGCGCAGCAGACACCGACAACTGCCGCGCACGGCAGCCAGGGACGCGTGGACTGGATCACGAGCAGCTCCCGGGGAGGCGGTACACCCGCGCGCATTCTGGCACAACGCGGAATGACGAATACCAATCCGAGCCGGCAACCGGCAATGGGCAACCGGCAACCGGATCGTTGGGCTCAATCATCCCGCCATTCGGCGTTCGACATTCCCATCATTCCCGACATTGCTGCCAGCCACGCCGTCGCGCCGGTTGCCGATTGCCCGTTGCCGGCCCTTCCTTACCCCGCGCTCATGATGTAGGACTGCAGCGTACTGATCGTCGACTGCTGGACGTCGACGACGGCGCGGACGATGTCGCCGATCGAGATGATGCCGACCAGACGCCCGTTGTCGACGACGGGGAGGTGCCTGATGCGCTTGTCGGTCATCAGCGCCATGCAGTCGTCGCAGGTCTTGTCGGAGTCGACGGTGACGAGGTGGCTCGTCATCACCTCACGCACGGCCGTGTCGCTCGACGACTTGCCGTGCAGCACCATCTTCCGCGCGTAGTCACGTTCGGAGAGAATGCCCACGAGATCGACGCCGGACGTGACGAGGACCGCGCCGATGTCCCGCTCGGCCATCAGGCGAAGCGCGTCGAGTACGGTGTCGTCGGGACTCACCGTGTGTACGGCGGTCCTGCCGGCAAGGATGTGGCGAACGAGGATGGTCATGGCCCCTCCTGCGCAGACGGTGTAGTGTGCAGGCGACCTTACGCCCGTGTGCGCCTCGGGTCAAGCGCAGGGGCAGAATGGTCGGACGCAAGAGCAAGGGACGGTCGGGTCCGGAGGGCCGTGGGAACGGTCGGGCTCGGAGAGCCGACCCTGCCAGGCAACCGATCTGGTTCGGAACTGAAGGCCGAAGGCCGATAGCCGATGGCCGTATCGATAACAGAACAAGAGGTGACCTGATGACTCGCACGCTCGTGATGACCGGTGCCGCGGCGCTGGTGCTCGGACTCGGAACCGGTGCGCTCGTGGCCCGGCAGGCTGCTCAACGCTACGTGGTCGGCAACCCCGTGGGCCTTCCCGTCGAACCGGCAGCCGACGGACGCTTCGCGCCGGCATCCGTCAACGTGAAGGTTTACGGTGCCGTCTACTCGGCCGAGAGTTGCTCCTACGACCCGGTCAGGAAGCTCATCGTCGTGCCCAACCGCGGCGTGCCGCAGCACATCCAGGCGAACAACGCGTGGATCTCGCTGCTCAACCATGACGGTTCGGTCCACACGCCACGCTGGATCGGCGTGCAGAACCCCGGCCCCGCGCGCGACGGCAGCACGCCCCCGCTCGTGCTGAACGAGCCGTTCGGGAGCGACATCGTGAACGGCACGTTGTACGTGGCCGATCGCGACGGGAGTACGGGTCCCGACGTCAAGGGCGTGGCCGTGATCAGACGCTTCGACATGGCGACGGGGATGCCGAAGGGCGAGACGCCGGTGCCCGCCGTCGAGTGGTTCAACGACATCGAAGTGGCCGGCGACGGCACCGTGTACGCCACGGTCACGGGCGGCGGACAGGAGACCGACGCGGCGACGTGGCAGGTGTGGCGCATCAGGCCAGACGGGACGTCCAGCGCCATCATCACCGGCGCGCCGCTGAAGCGCCCCAACGGCATCGCCATCGATGGCGACGGCAATCTCGTGGTGGTCAACATGCTCACGCCAGACGTGCAGACGTTCACGCCCGACGGCCGTCTCCTCGAGACCGAGCAGGCCGCTCAGCCCGGCAACGACGGCATCGTGATCATGAAGGACGGCACCAAGTACGTGAGCAGCGTGACCCAGGGCGGCGTGTCACGCATCAGGCCAGGTCAGGCGGCCACCCTCATCGCCGAGAACATCCCGAGCGCCGCGTCCATGTGCTACGACGAGGGCGCGAACCAGTTGGTGATCCCTATGAACGCCAACAACGCGCTCGCCTTCGTGAAGCTCGACTGACACCAGTGCGCCAGGGGTTGAAACCCCTGGCCTCCATCTGAAATGCCCGCATTACAGCAGTCCCCTGTCCACCAGATCCGTCCTGACCGCATCGGGGCCGTCGACGAGCGTGGCGTGGAGACCGCGGGTGCGGGCCGCGGCGACGTTGGCGGCGCTGTCGTCGAAGAACAGCACCGATGCGGGCTCCACGCCGAGCCTCGCCACCATGTCGTCGAAGATCGCGGGATCCGGCTTGCGCCGGCCCGCGTCCTGCGATCCGAGCGCCATGTCGAAAGCGTCGAGCACGCCAAGCGCGTCGAGCCGTGCCCAGTGCGCGGCGTTGGAATTGCTCAGCGCGGCGAGTCTGTAGCGTGGGCGCAGATCGTCGAGCAGCTCACGTGCGCTTGGCAGCCAGCCCCGAACCCAGTCCTGCCACGCGTCGAGAAACGCCTCGGGCGCGAGCGTGATGCCCCAATCGCGCGTGAACCGCTCGATGAACTGGTCGGTCGTGATCGCCCCCGCGCCATATGCCAGCGAGTGCGGACACGTCCCCCATTTCCTGGCGAGCGCGTCAGGGGCCATGCGCGCGGGCAGCAGCGGCTGAATGTCGTCGAGGCCGGAGAAATCGACGAGCACGCCCCCGAGATCGAACAACAGCACTGACACGCGATCGGCCATGTGCGGATTATCGCCGGGCCGGCGCTATGATGGGCGCTCCATCGCCCCCTGCCACAGGACGAGCCATGACAGACGCCAACCCGCACGGCGCATCACGCCGCGCCTTCCTGCGCACAGCCGCCGCCACGACCGCCGCGATGCCGCTCGCTTCCCTGGCGACAGCGCCCGCATCGGCCGCGACAGCCGCGCCCCTCACACGCGAGCCTCGTCAGCAGGAATGGCAGGGCCCGCCGCGCCTGAAGTTCGCCGTGATCGGGCTCAACCACGGGCACATCACGAGCATGACCAACACGGTCCTGCGTGGTGGCGGAGAGCTCACGTGGGTCTACGCGAAGGAAACGGACCTGGTGAAGCCGTTCCTGACGCGCTTCCCGCAGGCGCGCCTCGCGCGCAGCGAAGCCGAGATCCTCGACGATGCGTCGGTGAAGGTGGTGCTGAGCGCCTCGATTCCCGACGAGCGCGCACCGCTCGGCATCCGCGTGATGCGCGCAGGCAAGGACTTCATCGCCGACAAGCCGGGCATCACGTCGCTCGCGCAACTGGCCGAGGTCCGTGCCGTGCAGGCCGAGACGCGCCGCATCTACTCGATCGTCTACAGCGAGCGGCTCGAGAACAGGGCCACGGTGAGGGCCGGCGAACTCGTGAAGGCCGGCGCAATCGGCACCGTGCTCCAGACGATCGGGCTCGGTCCGCATCGCGCGAGCTTCAAGACGCGTCCCGAGTGGTTCTTCGACACGGCGCGCTACGGCGGCATCCTCGTGGACATCGCATCGCACCAGGCCGACCAGTTCCTGTTCTTCACCGGCTCGACCCGCGCGGAAGTCGTCGCCTCGCAGGCCGGCAACGTCCATACGCCGCAGCACCCGAAGTTCGAGGACTTCGGCGACATGATGGTGCGCAGCGACAAGGGCTCCGGATACATCCGCGTGGACTGGTTCACCCCTGACGGCCTGCCCACGTGGGGCGACGGCCGCCTCACGATTCTCGGCAGCGACGGGTTCATCGAGATCCGGAAGAACGTCGACATCGCTGGCCGCCCCGCCGGCAACCATCTGTTCCTCTCCGACCAGAAGAGCACGCGCTACATCGAACTCGGCGAGGTCGAGTTGCCGTACGGACGGCAGATCGTGAGCGACATCCTCGATCGCACCGAGACCGCGATGACGCAGGCGCACTGCTTCCTCGCGATGCAGCTCGTGCTCGAGGCACAGGAGAAGGCGCGCGCACCACGTCTCAGTTGACCAGCCATGACCAACCACCGACGACACGGCGCATCGCGCCGCACGTTCCTGCAGACCGCCGCCGCGACGACGGCCGCCATCGGCTTCCCGACCATCGTCCCCGCGTCGGTACGTGGCGCGCAGGCGCCGAGCAACCAGATCACCGTTGGGGCGATCGGCGTGGGCCGCATCTCGCGCACGCACGACATGCCAGGCATCTGGAAGCACGCCCAGGCGCGCATCGTCGCCGTCTGCGACGTGGATGCCAGGCGCGTGAACGACGCCAAGACGCTGGTCAATGGGCACTACGCGAAGGTCGGCGGAGCGCCGTATGCGGGTGTGACCGGCCATGCCGACTATCAGGAGTTGATCGCGAATCGCGACATCGACGCCGTGGTGATCAGCACGCCCGACCACTGGCACGCCGCCATCGCGATTGCCGCGGCGCGCGCGGGCAAGGACATCTACCTCCAGAAGCCGGCGTCACTGACCATCGCCGAAGGCCGCGCCCTCAGCGACGCGGTGCATCGCTCGGGCGTCGTCTTCCAGATCGGCAGTCAGCAGCGATCGCAGGTGCAGTTCCGGCGCGCGTGCGAGCTGGTGCGCAACGGCCGTATCGGCAGGGTGACGGCGGTGAAGGTGGGCCTGCCTGGCGATCCCTCGGGTCCGGTGGAGCCGGAGATGCCGGTGCCGGCCACGCTGAACTACGACATGTGGCTCGGCTCGACGCCGCGCGCCTTCTACACGGAGAAGCGCGTCCATCCGCAAGCGGGCTACGACCGTCCGGGGTGGTTGCGCTGCGAGCAGTTCGGCGCGGGCATGATCACGGGCTGGGGCGCGCATCATCTCGACACGGCGCACTGGGGCATGGGCGCGGAGTTCACGGGCCCCGTCGAGATCTGGGGGACCGCCGAGTTTCCGAAGAGCGGGCTCTGGGACGTCCACGGTCCGTTCACGACGCACGCACGCTATGCCGACGATGTGGTGATGACCGTCAGTGGCGACTTCCCCAACGGCATCCGCTTCGAGGGGACGGAAGGCTGGATCTTCGTGTCGCGCGGCAGCGAGACGGTCACGGCCAGCGACCCCGTCGCGAAGCTGAAGGACACGCAGGCCCTCGCGGCCAGCGATCCGCGCATCCTGGAGTCGACGATCGGCGAGGATGGCATCCGGCTGTACGTCAGCGACGACCACCACGGCAACTGGCTGGCGTGCATCCGCACGCGGCAGCTGCCGATCGCGCCCGTCGAAGTCGCCCACCGCGCGTGCAGCGCGTGCCTCCTCCACCACATCGCGATGAAGCTGCCCCGTCGCCTGCACTGGGATCCCGTAAGGGAACGATTCCGGAATGACGACGAGGCCAACGCGATGCTGTCGCGCCCCCGGCGCGAGCCGTATGGGTTGTCGACCTGACCGACGAACGGGCTGAGGCCCGTTCGCTCCATCCTCTCCTCATCCCAGGAATGCGCGTATCTGGGCGAGGATGAGCCAGCCGCCGAAGAAGCCGTAGAACGCGGTCGCGATGACGAGCATCACGAGGCGAATCCCGCCGATGCGCAGGGGCGCCGGGAGGCCGCGCAGGTTCAACCGGATGAGCAGCACGCCGTAAACGACCATCACGAGGCCGTTGAGGCACGCCGATGTCATGAGCAGCACCAGCGGCTGCTGCATGCCGCTCAGCAGGATGAACGACCCCGACACCACGCCCGCCCACACCGCATAGAAGTAGAGCCGGCTCTCGCTCCACACCTCGTTGCCCTGCAGATACACGGTGCGCAGGATGTCGGCGACGATCCGCGCGATGTAGTCGACGGTGCCCAGGGCCACGAGCACCAGCGACATCGCGCCGAACACCCAGAAGAACTTGCCGAACCACGGCGCGACCACCCGCTGGAGTACTTCGCCTTCCGCCTTGATGAACGCGAGATTGGCCTGCTCGGCGATCTGCTGACCGGGGATGGTCGAGTGCGCGAGCAACGAGAACGTCACGATCGAGAAGATGCAGATGAACCAGAAGCTCACCAGCTGCTCGGTGTTGGCGCGACGCCACCACACGCGGAAGCGCGCGAGGTTCGCCTCGTCGGTTCGCATCATCACGCCCGTGGTGGGCGCGGCCACGTCCTCACCCGTGATCGGCGAGACGATGCGCGGGATGTAGGCGCCCATGCCGAACCCCTTGTCGCGGATCCAGTTGCTCTGCGCGAGGTTGTTCACGCCGCCCGCTCCCGCGAACACGAGCGCACTCAGGAGCAGCGTGATCGGAATGGCCGACGAGTCTGGCAACTGGCCGATGTGCGTCACGGCCTGGGGCAGGTCCGCCCACGCAGAGGCGTCGATCGCCGAGACAATCGCAACGGCAAGGAACACGAGCGTGAGCCCCACCTTGAAGAACTGCGCGCGTTCGAGCGTCTGGTACACGACAGGCGACATCGTCAGGGCAACGCCGATCGCGATCATCACGCCCACCGTGATGTAGCCGACGTTGCCGCCGCCCATCAGGAACGTGAGGATGGTCACGCCCGTCGTCGCCCAGCCCGGCCACATGTTGGGCAGCAGCGTGAAGAAGCAGAAGATCCAGCCCCAGTGACGCCAGCGCCGCACGAAGCCGGCGATCGCCGTCTCTCCCGTGGCGAGCGTGTAGCGCTCGATCTCCATGTTGATGAAGTACTGGAGCGTGACGCTCGCCACGGCGGCCCAGAGGAACGCGGGGCCGACGGCAGCCGTGATGAACGGCCAGATGATGTACTCGCCGGAGCCCACGCCAAGGCCCGCGAGGATTACGCTCGGGCCCAGGATCTTGAAGAGTGGCAGCGGCTCGGGCATGTCGCGCACGGCCATCGGCGGCAGGCATCCCGCGTCGACGTATTGCTGGTCCGTCATGGCTCCCGCGCGCGGCGCCGCCCCCCCCTCGACCTCTTGCATCGCGAGATGGTATCCCACCCGATCGCCGTCCGCCGGGTGAAATCCGGCGGCTACACCTGTCATTCCCGGGTTGTCTGTTCGAGGAGGTGGACGATCGAGCGGTACGGGCGGCCTGTAGCGGAGGTCAGGGCCACTTCGCACATGCGGTTGGCCGAGACGTGGGCATCACACGCGGCGGCCCTGACGGCTTCCGCTTCGTGGCGTGTGGCAGACGCGGTGAGCTCCGGCACGATGAACCCGCGGTCGCCGGCAAACCCGCAGCACGCCGCGGCGTCGGGCAGCACGACATGGTCCGCGCACGCCTCGGCAAGCGTGACGAGATCCTCGACCCCGCCCATCTGCACGAGCGCGCACGTCGGGTGGACGGCCACCGACGCCGCCGGCGCCGTGACCACGAGGTGCGGCAGCAAGTCGGTACGCGCGAACTCGACGCTGTCGAGCACGCGCAGCCGGTCGAACCGCTCGCGATTGGTCTCGGTCAGCGCCGGCCGGCACCCGCGCAGGCCCTGCGTGCAGGAATTGGCGTCGATCACGATCGGCAGGCGCCCCTCCTCCGACCACGTCCAGCAGCGTTCGATCGCGTCGTTGGCCGCCTGTCGATGCCCGCCCACGAGCCCCTTCGACGAAAACGCCGTCCCGCAACACGTCCCATGCACGTCGTCCGGGATCCATACCGGACGGCCCGCGCGCGCCGCCACCGTGACGAGCGCGCGCTGCAACGACAACGCGTCGGCATCGCCCGGCGACGCGCCGAACAGTCGGCCCACGCACGCAGGCACGTACACCGCGGCCGCGCCCACGCGAGGTGTCCTCGGCAGGGCCGGTGCGGGCAGCGGCATCGCCGGTGTCCACTGCGGTACGTCACTGCCCCAGACTCGACGCGCCACACGCGTGAGCGCCGGCATCGCGCGCGGGCCGAGCACGCGCTGTACGCCATGCCCGACCGTCAGCGCCGCCTTCACGAGCGACTCCGCCAGCCCGAAGTGACGCGCGAGCGCACCGCCTGACTGCGCGGGCGTGTCATGCGGCACGGGGATCGCGCGCGGCCTGTTGCGCAGGCGCTTCACGAGCGTGCCTGTGTCGATCCCCACAGGACACGCCGTCGCGCACATGCCGTCGGCGGCGCATGTCGTCATGCCGTCGTATTCGTACGCCTCCCCCAACGCGTCGCGCGACCCTTCATCGTCGACCCGCGCCATCTCCCGGCGTACGACGATGCGCTGGCGGGGCGTGAGGGTGAGCTCGCGCGACGGACAGACGCGTTCGCAGAATCCGCACTCGACGCACGTGTCCACGACGTCTTCGACCGACGGCAGGGCCTTGAGGTCCGTGAGGTGCGCGCGAGGGTCGGCGTTCAGGATCACGCCTGGGTTGAGCAGCCCCTCCGGATCGGCCAGCGCCTTGAGCCGGCGCATCACGGCCAGCGCGTCGCCCCCCCACTCCGCCTCGACGAACGGCGCCATGTTGCGCCCCGTGCCGTGCTCGGCCTTGAGCGCACCGTCGTACTTCCCGACCACGAGTTCGACGACATCGTCCATGAAGCGCGCGTACTGATCGATGGCCACCGCATCGTTGAACGACTGCGTGATCACGAAGTGCAGGTTCCCGTCGCCCGCGTGCCCGAAGATGATGCCCTCCGGGTAGCCGTGCCGCGCGAACAACTCCTGCAGGTCGCGCACCGCATCGCCCAGGCACGCGATCGGGAACGCGACGTCCTCGATGATCACCGTCGTGCCGCTGCGCCGCACGGAGCCGACGGAGGGATACAACCCGTCGCGCACGCGCCACAACTTGCCGATCTGGCGCGGATCGTCGGTGAAGCCCGCCGGGTACATCAGGCCGTCGAGACGTTCGGCGAGCGGCTCGGCCACCGCGCGATAGTCAGCGAGCGCGTCAGGTGTTTCGGCCTGGAACTCCACGAGCAGGCCGGCCGCCGTGGGAGGCAGGTCGAGGAGTTCGGGCGGCACGCCGGGCTGGCGTTCCACAGCCCGCAATGACGCGCGGTCCATCAGTTCGAGGGCCTTCGCGCCAGCCGACTTGAGCACGGTGATGGCGGCACACGCCGCGTCGAGAGACCGGAACAGCAGGAGCGCCGTGCACTTGTATGGCAGGTCCGGGACGGTGTGCAGCACGGCCTCGGCGATGAACGCGAGCGTCCCCTCGGATCCGATCAGCAGGTGGCTGAAGACGTCCACGGGCCGCGCGTGATCGAGGAACGCGTTGAGGCCGTACCCCGTGGTGTTCTTCATCCGGTACTTGGTCCGGATCCGCGCGGCGAGCGCGGGGTTGGCCTCGATCGCCGCCTTGAGCTCCAGCACACCTTCGGCCAGCGCGGGCGCCGCTCGCCTGAACTGCGCGTCGGCATCCGGCAGCGCCGTGTCGATGCGCACGCCGGACGGGAGCACGAAGACGATCGAGTCGAGCGTGTGATACGCGTTCTGCGCCACGCCGCAGCACTTGCCGGACGCGTTGTTGGCGAGGATGCCGCCGAGCGCGCACGCCTGGAGGCTTGCCGGATCGGGACCGATCTTCCTGCCGAACCGCCGCAGGGCGAGGTTGGCTTCGCCGCCGAGCACGCCCGGCTGCACGCGCACGCGCGCGCCTTCGTCGAGCACGTCGATGCGACGCCAGTGACGCTTCACCTCGACGAGCAGTCCCGCTGTGACCGCCTGTCCGGACAGGCTCGTGCCAGACGCGCGGAACGTGATCGGGATGCGCAGGTCGTGCGACAGCCGGAAGAGCGCCGCGATCTCGTCGATGCCATCGGCGAGCACGACGGCTCGCGGCACCGGGCGGTAGAAGCTCGCGTCGGACGCCCACGCCGCGAGGTCGATCGGGCGTGTCAGCACACGCTCACGCGACACGATTGCGTCGAGGCGCGCGCGGAGCGTCGCCGCGTCGATGGTGGGCCCGTCCGCCACGTCAGTGCGAATGGCGGGGCACGGCGGACCCGCTGCCACCCTCGAGGAAGTCCATGTCCGCGCCCTTGTCGGCCTGCGTCACGTGTTCGAGGTACAGCTTCACGTATCCGCGCGTGGCGCTCGGTGTCGGCGGCCGCCACTCCGCACGCCGCCGCGCCAGCTCGTCCTCGTCGACGCGCAGCGACAGCCGGCGCGCCGGCACGTCGAGCTCGATGAGGTCGCCGGTGCGGACGAGCGCGAGCGGGCCACCGATGGCCGCCTCCGGCGCGACGTGCAGCACCACGGTGCCGTAGGCGGTGCCCGACATCCGCGCGTCCGAGATGCGCACCATGTCGGTCACACCCTGCCGCAGCAGCTTCGGCGGCAGGGGCATGTTCCCGACTTCCGGCATGCCCGGATAGCCGCGCGGGCCGCACAGCTTGAGGACGAGCACGCTGTCGGCGTCGACGTCGAGCTCAGGATCGTCGAGTCGCGCGTAGAGGTCGTCGATGTCCTCGAACACGACGGCACGTCCCGTGTGCTGCAACAGGTGCGCGCTCGCGGCGGCGGGCTTGATGATCGCGCCGTCGGGCGCAAGGTTGCCCTTCAGCACGGCGATGCCGCTGTCGGGCACCACCGGCTCCTCTCGCGGACGGATGACGTCGCGGTTGTAGCAGGGCGCATCGGCAATGAGTTCGCCCATCGTGCGTCCCGTCACCGTGATCGCGTCGCGGTGAATCAGGTCGCCGAGTTCGCGCAGCACGGTGGGCAGGCCCCCCGCGTAGTAGAAGTCCTCCATCAGGAAGCGGCCCGACGGCATCAGATCGACGAGGCACGAGACGTCCCTGCCGAGGCGATCCCAATCGTCGAGCGAGAAGTCGATGCCGACGCGGCCGGCGATCGCGAGAAGGTGGATCACGGCGTTGGTGGATCCGCCGACGGCGTTCACCGCACGCACGGCGTTCTCGAACGCGTTGCGCGTGAGGATGGTCGACAGCCGCAGGTCCTCCTCGACCATCGCCACGATGCGGTTGCCCGTGAGATGCGCGAGTCGCGAGCGCCGCGCGTCGACGGCGGGGATCGCCGCATTGGTCGGCAGCGCGATGCCCAGCGCCTCCACCAGGCACGCCATTGTCGAGGCCGTGCCCATCGTCATGCAGTGCCCCGGCGAGCGACTCATCCCGGCCTCGGCTTCACGGAAGTCCTCGGGCGACATCTGGCCGCAGCGCATCTCCTCGCTGAACTTCCAGACGTGCGTGCCTGACCCGATGTCCTGGCCGCGGAACTTCCCGTTCAGCATCGGTCCGCCAGAGAGCACGATGGTCGGCAGGTCCACGCTCGCCGCTCCCATC
The DNA here is from genome assembly GCA_020845575.1 of Acidobacteriota bacterium. NCBI lineage: Bacteria > Pseudomonadati > Acidobacteriota > Acidobacteriota bacterium. The sequence goes on from JADLFL010000046.1 coordinate 60,089, forward strand.
ACGCACGCGGGCGTCGTCTTGTCGCAGCCGACGAGCAGCACCACGCCGTCGATCGGATTGGCGCGGATCGACTCCTCGACGTCCATGCTGGCGAGGTTGCGGAACAGCATCGCCGTCGGGCGGAGCTGCGTCTCGCCGAGCGACATCACGGGGAACTCGAGCGGGAAGCCGCCGGCTTCATAGACGCCGTGCTTGACGTGCTCGGCCAGGTCGCGCAGGTGCGCGTTGCAGGGCGTGAGCTCGGACCACGTGTTGCAGATGCCGATGATCGGCCGTCCGTCGAACACGTGATCGGGGTGTCCCTGGTTCTTCATCCAGCTCCGATGGATGAAGGTGTTCTTGTCGATCCCCGAATACCACGCGGCGCTGCGCCGCTGCCGCTTCACGCCTGACATGAGAGCTCCAAACAGAATTTCCCGGGCCGAGGGGTAGGGCCGGCTCTCCGAGCCCGGCCCGCGACTGTTCTACAGCAACGCGCCGGCGATGGTGGCGGTGACGAAATTGGCGAGCGTGCCGGCCATCATCGCGCGGAAGCCGAGGCGGGCCAGGTCGCTGCGGCGCGAGGGCGCGAGCGCACCGATGCCGCCGACCTGCATGCCGATCGACGCGAAGTTGGCAAAGCCGCACAGGGCGAACGTGGCTATGGTGAACGACCGAGGATCGAGCGTGGCCTTGAGCGCGCCAAGTTGCGAATACGCGACGAACTCGTTCAGCACCATGCGCGTCCCGAGCAGGTTGCCGATGACTGGCGCGTCGTGCCACGGCACGCCCATGCTCCAGGCGATCGGCGCGAAGACCCAGCCGAAGATCTGCTGCAGGCTCAGCCCGCCGAGGCCAAGGATCGCGTTGACGAGCGCGATGAGCGCGAGGAACGAGATGAGCATCGCGCCGACGTTGAGCGCGAGCATGAGTCCTTCCGAAGTACCACGTCCCGCGGCGTCGATGATGTTGACGTCGGTGCGCTCGTGCTCCAGTGTCACCGTCCCCATCGTCTCGGGCACCTGCGTTTCAGGCACGAACATCTTGGCCATCATGAGCGTGCCCGGCGCGGTCATGATGACGGCGGTCAGGAGATGCTGCGCCTCGATGCCGAAAAGCACGTAGGCCGCCATGATGCCGCCGGAGATGTGCGCCATTCCCGACGTCATCACCGTCATCAGTTCGGACTGCGTCATCCTCGCGAGATAGGGTTTGATGGTGAGCGGGGCTTCCGTCTGGCCCATGAAGATGCTGGCCGCGACGTTGAGCGTCTCGGCGCCGCTCGCCTTCATCACCCAGCGCATGCCGACGGCGAAGACGCGCACCACCAACTGCATCACGCCCAGGTAGTAGAGGATCGCGAAGAGCGATGCGATGAAGATGATCGTCGGCAGCACCTGGAAGGCGAAGAGCACCGAGTAGCGCGCACCTTCCTCGCCGAGCGCCGCCGTCATGATGCGCGGCCAGACCGTCTTGTCGCCGAGCGGACCGAAGACGAACGCCGCTCCCACGGCACCGAAGTCGAGCAGCCAGTTGATCCCGCGTCCGGCCGCCGCGAACGCCTCTCGACCGGGCGTCGTCCGGAGCACCACGAGCGCGATGACCACCTGCAGGCCGAGGCCCCACGCCACGGTCTTGCGGTCGATGGCCGACCTGTCGCTCGACCACGCGAACGCGATCGCCAGCAGCACGAGCAGTCCGACGAGCGATTGCACCTTGGGTGCGTGCGCGACGGCCGCGACAGCCGCCAGCACCGCGGCCGCACCAAGCATGCCGGCCAGGATCAGCGCGTCTCCCCGACGCCACGGCACGCGAGCGGGCGCCTCCACATGAGGATGAGTCACGCGCGGAAGTATAAAGCGCGTCGGCAACCGGCAATCGGCACGCCGGCAACCGGGCGGCGCGCTCAGTAGGTAAGGCCGGCTCTCCGAGCCCGGCCGACACGAGCGTCGCGGCTTGGAACCTATCGGGCTCGCGTGCACACTAACGCGATATGTCCCATTCCCATCGTCCCGGCCTCGCGGTCCTGCTCGCGGTTGCGCTCGGCATTCCTCTGCTCGCGCAGGAACCGGCTCCGTCCGCGCGGCTTCCCGTGAAGCGCGTCGTGCTCTACAAGAGCGGCGTCGGGTACTTCGAGCATGTCGGCCGCATCAGCGGCAGCGACACCGTCACCGTCGATCTCACCAGCGGCCAACTGGACGATGTGCTCAAGTCGCTGACGACCGTGGATCTGGGCGACGGGCGTGTGACGGGGATCACGTTCAACTCGGTGGCACCCCTCGAGCAGCGTCTGCGCACGCTGGGCCTGCCGCTCGGGACCGACACGTCGCTGCCGCAACTGCTCCAGGCGCTGCGAGGCTCGCGCGTCGAGGTGCAGGGTGCGGGCGCCGCCATCACCGGCCGCGTCCTCAGTGTGCAGGAGCGCGACAGGCAGGCCGGCGACGTCACCGAGCGCATCACCGACCTCACGCTGGTCACTGACGGCGGCATCGTGCGCACCGTCGTCGTGACGCCATCGGTGGGCATCCGCCTGGCCGAGTCGTCGCTGCGTGGCGAGCTTTCGCAGTATCTCGATCTCGTCGGCTCCACGCGCGCGCAGGACGTGCGCCAGTTGCGCATCGCAACGACGGGGAGCGGTACGCGCGACCTGTTCGTGAGCTACGTGAGCGAAGTCCCCGTCTGGAAATCGACGTATCGCCTCGTCCTGCCGTCGACGGGATCGCGCGCGCCATTCCTCCAGGGCTGGGCCATCGTCGACAACACGCTCGGCGAAGACTGGACCGACGTGCAGCTCTCGCTCGTGGCGGGCGCGCCGCAGTCGTTCATCCAGCAGATCTCGCAGCCGCTCTACACACGACGTCCCGTGGTGCCGCTGCCGAACACGGCACTCCTCACGCCACAAACGCACGACGCGACGATGAAGACATCCGGGATGGCGGGAGTCAGCGGAGGAGGCGAGGGAAGAGTCCCTGGTGGCGCGCTGGGTGGCGTTGCCGGCGGACTGCCCGCGCCGCCACCCGCCCCTGCCGCGCAGTTCCGGGCCACTCCCAGCGAGGAAGCCGTGCTCGACCGGATGTCGTCCGCACCGGTCGAGGCGCAAGGTGCCGCACTCGGCGACCTCTTCCAGTACACGCTCACGCAGCCGATCACCATCAGGCGCAACCAGTCGGCGCTCGTGCCGATCGTGCAGGCCGACGTCAGCGTCGAGCGCGTCTCGCTCTGGAGCGCCGCGTCGCGATCGCCGCATCCGCTGCGCGCGGTGTGGCTCACCAACGACACGGGGCTGACGCTCGACGGCGGGAGCCTGTCGCTCGTCGAAGGCGGGGCGTTCGCCGGCGAGGGCCTGCTCGATCCCGTGCAGCCGAAAGAGAAGCGATTGATTTCCTATGCCGCCGACATGGCCGGCCGCGTGACCGTGTCTCGCGATGGCGGACCGCGCCGTGTCAGCCGGATCCGGATCACTCGCGGGGCGTTCATCCAGGTCGTGCAGGAACGCGCGAGCAGCACGTACACGGTGCGCAACGAGGACGCGGAGCCGCGCACGTTCGTGATCGAGCACGCCAGGCGCGACGGGTGGGCCCTCGCACCGGGCGCACCCGCTCCGGCAGAGACCGCCGCCGCCGCTCACCGCTTCCGCCTCGTCGTCGCACCGCATGCGTCGGAGGATCTGAAAGTGGACGAAGTGCGCGACGTGGAGTCGCGCGTCGCGGTCACCACGCTCACGTCCGAGCAGGTGACGCTGGTCCTCACCGGCCGCGGTGTCGACGCCACCGCCGAGCCGCAGCTGCGAGCCGTGATGGCGCAGAACGCGGAGGTTGCGCGCCTGCAAAGTGCCTTGCGAGACAAAGCCTCAGAAATTGAGCGTATCGAGAAGGATCAGGCCCGCGTCCGCGAGAACCTGACGGCCCTGAAGACCAGCGCCGAGGAGCGGCAGCTCGTGGCCCGCTACGCCTCGCAGCTCGCCTCGCAGGAGGACCGCCTCCAGACGCTGCGCCGCGAGATCGAAACGCTCCAGGTGCAGCGAGGTCAGGCGCAGGACGAACTCGTGAGACTCGCCAACGCGATCACGCTCGACGTCACGTTGCCGTAGCCGCGCCTGCGCCCCACCCGCTCGGCCAGGTCCTTCGCGCGCCGGTGCGGATTGGATAGGATCGGCGCCATGACGACTGTGACCCTCGACAGGGACCCGTCCGTCCCGCTCGCCAGCAACCCGCACCTGCTCCGGTGGGTGGAGAAGATGCGCCAGCTCACCACGCCGGCCGCCGTCCACTGGGTGGACGGCTCGCAGGCCGAGTACGACGCGCTCTGCGCCGGCATGGTGGAGACGGGCACGCTCACGAAACTCGACGAGCAGCGCTGGCCCAACTGCTATTACGCGCGGTCGGATGCGTCGGACGTGGCGCGCGTCGAGCAACGGACGTTCGTGTGCTCCCTGTCGAAGGACGCGGCCGGGCCCACCAACAACTGGGTCAACCCGTTCGAGATGCGCAAGACCCTGCGCGGCCTGTTCAAGGGCTGCATGACGGGCCGCACGATGTACGTGTTGGCCTACAGCATGGGCGAGGTGGGCTCGCCGATGGCGCAGATCGGTGTGCAGCTCACCGACTCGCCGTACGTCGTGGCCAGCATGCGCATCATGGCGCGCATCGGATCGCCGGTGCTGGCCGAGATCGATCGCGACACCCGGCGGGTGGTGCCGTGCATGCATAGCGTGGGCATGCCGCTGCAACCGGGGCAGGCCGACGTGCCGTGGCCCTGCAACGCAGACAAGTACATCGTCCACTGCCCGGAGACGCGCGAGATCTGGTCGTACGGGTC